>CAMAVI010000061.1 GCA_945861625.1 Candidatus Sulfopaludibacter sp. SbA3 | reverse complement strand
CCTTTTTGCTTGTACGGATCGCCTGGACGGCATGCTGGGCGGTGTGGACTGAATTCACCGCGTCCCGTAAACTCCGTTTTGAATTTCCGGACTCTCCCGGTGCATTTCAGGCAGGCTCAAGTTTTTGGACTTCTGCCACAGACTGTTAGCGCTACAGCCCCACTTTTGAAGAAAGGAGTACCGAAAATGCCAAAAGCATATCCGTGGAACTCGATTCTACAACCCGTCCACCACGACAACACGAAGTGTACGGAAGGGAACAATATCGAGAAGCAATATCTGCGGCAGGGTACTGGCGGGAAACCGCTCTGTAAGCACTGTCAACGGCTCGATGTAGCCGGCCAGTAATCGGCGGATCTAAGCTCATTGGTCACTTGTGGCGAACGTAAGTTCCCACCAGGGCCCGGTGGGTTCGTTCTCGATAACTGGCCACACTTTTCGCAAGTCGATGACCGGTAGCCCGGCTTTGATTGCGACGCTTAAAGCGCGGAGGCCTTCTTCGGGCCCGCCGTGGAATCGCACGGTGGGTTCGGCGTATGAGTGCCCCTTGCCGCCTTCGCAAGATTCGAAGGTTTCAATGCCCGCCGTTTGGAGGGCCTCCACAGCATTTCGAATCCCGCCATCTAGCGGGGGATCGCAGATTAATTCTTGGAAGGTGACAGGCCGGTTGCCTGGACCCGTCTTATAAACGGGATGTCCTGCTAGGGATAGCGGTTCGACTCCGCCACCTTCCGAGCCAAAATTTGGTTGATCAAAGGACACTTTGGGCCTTACGTTTTCTTCTATTTTTAAAGACGGAACTGCGGACGCTTTAGAGGAGTATTAGACCAAGCCAAAAAGAACCACAAACGGAGCGAAGGTGGTATATGGCCCATGTTCGTCCGAACCTAGTCCACAATCTGTCGTTGTCCTCGTGGCAAGCTACGCAAGTTCTGGACAAACGACCCGCTCGGACATATTACGCAGATTATGTTTGGATGTCAATACCGCCCGAGTAAGTAGCCCTCGCCTGAGTCCACCGAAATCATTACGGATATTTCCTAGATGAAATTCTTTCGGACTTTTCTCCAACCTCGTTTCTCGCACAAAGAAAAAGGGTTATAGGACCATAACACCGTAGTTTCGAGATTCGCCGTTTGCTTCATCGCACACTATCTGTAGTGCATCCTCTTGACATAGCCCTATATATAGGACATGATTACCAGTGTCGCAAAGCGCAGCATTGCGGCTTCCAGCGATCTCGGAGGATAATAGTAATGGGCCAAACCGGTGTAGGCGTCGCTATGAAATTGAAAGATGCACGGCGGCCGATTCCGGTCGCGGAACGCAAAGGCGTCGAGTTCCCCCGTTATTTTACTGCTCGTTTGGACGCGGGCAAGACGCCCTACGATGAGGTGCAGTGGGAACTGCGCACCGCCTCCATCGGCAATGAAAAGGGCGCGGTCATCTTTGAGCAGCGCGACGTGGAAGTGCCCGCGGACTGGTCACAGACCGCCACCAACATCGTCGTCAGCAAGTACTTCCATGGCAAGGCCGGTTCGCCGCAGCGCGAGACCAGCGTCCGCCAACTGGTGGGCCGCGTCGTCGACACCATCGCGGATTGGGGCGCCAACCAAGGCTACTTCAGAACGCCGCAGGACGCCGCCAATTTCCGCGATGAACTGAGCCACCTGATGCTGCACCAGAAGGCCTGCTTCAATTCCCCGGTGTGGTTCAACGTGGGCGTGAAGGAGACGCGCGGCTACGGCTGGTATTACGACGAATCCACCAACCGGATCGAGAAGGTGGATCCGGCAAATCCGCGGCCCCAGTGCTCGGCGTGCTTCATCAACGCGGTAGGCGATACGCTCGAGTCCATTCTGGATCTGGCCAAGACCGAGGGCATGCTGTTCAAGTGGGGTTCGGGTACGGGCTCCAATCTGTCTTCGCTGCGTGAAGAAGAGGGGCTGCTTTCCGGCGGTGGACGCGCCTCCGGCCCGCTGAGCTTCATGAAAGGCTTTGACGCCTTTGCGGGCGTGATCAAGAGCGGCGGCAAGACGCGCCGCGCGGCCAAGATGGTGATCCTCAACGCCGATCATCCGGACATCGAAGGCTTCATCTGGTGCAAGGCCAAGGAAGAGAAGAAAGCGCACACGCTGATTGACGCCGGCTACGATTCGTCGCTCGATGGCGAAGCGTATAGCTCGATTTTCTTCCAGAACGCCAACAATAGCGTGCGCGTCACCGATGAGTTCATGGAAGCCGTGGCCAACGACGGCGACTGGTGGACCAAGTCGCGGTTGGCCAACCAGCCCGTCAAACGCTACAAAGCCCGCGACCTGATGCGCCAGATCGCGGAAGCCACGCATCAGTGCGGCGATCCGGGCATGCAGTTCGACACCACCATCAACACCTGGCACACATCAAGAAACACGGCGCGCATTAACGCGTCCAACCCGTGCTCGGAATACATGTTCCTGGATGATTCGGCGTGCAATCTGGCGTCGCTCAACCTGATGAAGTTTGTGAAGGCCGACGGCGTGTTTGATGTGGAAGCCTACCGCCACGCGGTGGATACAGTGATCGTCGCGCAGGAAATTCTGGTGGACAACGCCGCGTATCCCACCGAAAGGATCGCGCAGAATTCGCATGACTTCCGTCCACTCGGTCTGGGCTACGCGAATTTGGGAGCGCTGCTGATGTCGATGGGCATCCCCTATGACAGCGACCAGGGCCGCGACTGGGCCGCCGGACTCACCGCCATTATGTGCGGCCAGGCGTATCTGACCAGTGCGCGCATCGCGGAGGGCTCCACGGGCCCCTGCGCCGGTTATGCGGCGAACGAAGAACCGTTTCTCAATGTGATCCGCATGCACCTGGATTCGACCTCGCGCATCGACAGCCACCGGGTCCCTACTGCGATTTACGAAAATGCGCGCAAGAGCTGGGAAGAAGCCTACGCGCTGGGCAAGATCGCGGGCTACCGCAACGCGCAGACCACCGTGCTCGCGCCGACCGGCACCATCGGCTTCATGATGGATTGCGATACGACCGGCATTGAGCCGGATCTGGCGCTGGTGAAGTACAAGAAACTGGTGGGCGGCGGGCTCATCAAGATCGTCAACAATACGGTTCCCGCGGCGCTCACCAAACTGGGCTACAACACGGCGCAGATCAACGCGATTGTGGATCACATCGATTCGAGCGGCACCATCGAAGGCGCTCCGATGCTGAAACCCGAGCATTTGCCGGTGTTCGATTGCAGTTTCCGCCCGCAGAACGGCATCCGTTCCATCCACTATATGGGCCATGTGCGCATGATGGCGGCGGCGCAGCCGTTCATTTCCGGCGCGATTTCGAAGACCATCAACATGCCGGAAGAGTCCTCGGTGGACGACGTGATGGACGCCTACATCGAGAGCTGGAAGCTGGGCCTCAAGGCGGTGGCGATCTATCGCGACAATTCCAAGCGCGTCCAGCCGCTGAGTTCTGGTACGGCCAAAGGCGCGAAAGCTGCAAATGGGCCTGCGCAGGCGGAAGAAAAGGTCGTCGAAAGAGTGGTGTACCGCCCGGTGCGACGCAAGCTGCCCGACGAGCGCGCCTCCATCACGCATAAGTTCTCCATCGGCGGCCACGAAGGCTATCTGACGGTGGGCCTCTACGACGAGGGCATGCCGGGCGAGTTGTTCATCCGCATGGCCAAGGAAGGCTCGACGATTTCCGGCCTGATGGACAGCTTCGCGACGGCCATCAGCCACGGCCTGCAATACGGGGTGCCTCTGAAGTTCTTCGTGGACAAGTTCAGCCACGTGCGCTTTGAGCCGAGCGGCTGGACCGGCAACCCACAGGTGCCCTACGCGAAATCCATCATGGATTACATCTTCCGTTGGCTGGGCAACAAGTTCCTCGGCCCCGAGTACGCGGCGGGAGAGGCGGGTGAAACCACCAAGCTCTCCATCACGGAACCCGCGCCGCAGCAGAAGTTGCCCTTCTCCGCCGTAGCCACCGACGCCCCAAGCTGTAGCGAATGCGGCGGCCTCATGACCCGCAACGGCTCGTGCTACAAGTGCGAAAACTGCGGCGGAACGAGTGGGTGTAGCTAGGCGTCTCGTGGAGAGATCGCGATGGTAAAGATCGAACTTAGCCTGAAACCAGAAATGTTCGCGAGAGAAGGCCCAATCTTCAGCACTGGAAGACCGTTTATGTACACCGTCCAGGGACTTCCTGATTCCCTATCGGCTCGCATCGCATAGGAATAGCGGCGGTATGATGAAGGCGGGTCGTGCCCATGATTCGTCTCGTCTTTATCGGCTGGATTGCCGTAGTTTCTGCTTACGGGCAAAATTCACGGACTCCTGACTTGACGGGATTGAGGTATCCGCCGTTGGCGAAATCTGCGCGCATACAGTGCGACGTTCGATTTGTGGTGGAATCCGGCAAGGTCATAACTGATAAGTGGCCATGGGATGCTTACCGCTGAAGCAACAGGTAACCTGGAGCGTTGGGCGGGATCTCTGCCTGAGCATGCTCCAATTACGGTGATTTATCGGTTTCGCCTAAATGCTGACATAGCGTTCCTTCTTGAATTCGATGACGAACGCTCGGGAGGCTTCGAGCCGCTCGCGCAGGTGCCCGAAGATCGCACCGTGGTTGTAGGGTTGATTAGCTCGAAGAAACCGGAGCTGGAAAATAAAGCAGAGTTGATACAACGCCTGGAGATGGCCGCGCTCTACAAAGGGAAAGACCGGCTGGCGCTCAGTCCGCAGTGCGGATTTGCCTCCACGATGGAAGGAAACCTCCTGACCGAGGCCGATCAGGAGGCCAAGTTGTGTTTAGTGTCCGCCGTGGCGAAAGAAATCTGGGACTAACTTACTCGGCGGCTTCTCCGCCTTCTTCTTTACCTGTCCGCAGCGCGTTAAGACGCTCTTCACGGCGCTTGGCACGATCGGCGGCGCGCTTGACCAGCTCGGAACCGACCAGTTCCAGCATGGCCTGTTCCGCGCCATCCCCCTTGCGGACGCCCAGCCGGACAACGCGCGTATAGCCGCCACTGCGTTGGCCGAAGCGAGTGCCCAGCTTATCGAACAGCTTCTGCACCGCTGCTGGTGTTTCAAGGAAGGCAGCCGCTTGCCGGCGCGTGTGGAGCGTGTCGCGCTTGGCGAGGGTGATCATCTTCTCGACCAGCGGTTGAATCGCTTTTGCTTTGGGAACCGTCGTGACAATGCGCTCATGCTCGATCACGCTGGTGACCAAGCCCTTGAGCAACGCTTTACGAGAGCCCCCGTCGCGTTTGAGTTTATAACCGGATACTTTATGTCGCATGGTATTTTATTCCGCCGCCGGGCTGGCTTCTTTTTCGTCGTCTTCTTCGTCGTCTTTTTCGTCACCACTGCTGGTGTATTCGCCTTCCGGCAGCGGGGTACCAATCGTCGCCGGGGTGCCGCTGGGAGAAACCAGACGACCCTGGGCGTCGAACTTCATGCCAAAAGTCAGGCCCAAGCTGGAAAGTATTTCCTTAATTTCATTGAGCGACTTGCGTCCGAAATTCTTGGTGCGGAGCATTTCCGATTCCGACTTCTGCACCAGATCGCCAATGGACTGAATGTTGGCGTTCTTCAGACAATTGTAGGAACGGACGCTGAGTTCGAGCTCTTCGACGGAACGATTCAAAATCTCGTTCATCTGACTCAGGGCGCGCTCGGCCGGCTCTTCGGCGGTCTCCGGCAGCTCTTCGAAGTTGATGAAGATCGCCATGTGGTCCTTGAGCAGCTTCGCGGCCTGGCCGATGGAGTCGGCAGGTGAAATGGCGCCGTTGGTCCACACTTCGATGGTGAGCTTGTCGTAATCGGTCATCTGGCCCAGGCGCGCGGCCTCCACCGAGAAATTCACTTTGCGCACCGGCGAATGGACCGAATCGATCGGAATATAACCGACCGCCAGGTCTTCGTCATTGTTACGGTCGGCGGCCACGTAGCCGCGTCCGGACTTGACACGCATTTCGATATTGAGCTTGCCGCCCGGCCCAATGGTGGCGATGTGCATATTGCGGTCCAGCACTTCGATGTCCGCGTCGGTTTCGATCTGGCCGCTCATCACAGGGCCGGGCGTATTCGCCTTGATCCGTACCGTTCGCGTGCCCTCACCGAACATTTTAAAAGGTACCTGTTTCAGGTTGAGGATAATATCGGTGGCGTCCTCGACGACGCTGGGGATGGGACTGAATTCATGCGCCACGCCGTCGATACGCACGGCGGTGATGGCGGCGCCTTCAATCGAGCTCAACAGCACTCGGCGCAGGCCCGTGCCGATGGTTGAGCCGAACCCACGCTCAAACGGCTGCGCGGTGAACATGCCGTAACGGTCACTGAGAGTTTCGGTATTGGCGACAAGCCGCTTCGGTTTTTGAAATCCTTTGAACATTTTGGTGGCTCCTCTTCCTGATCGCCTACTTGGAGTAAAGCTCAACGATGAGCTGTTCGTTCAACTGGATCTGCACCAGATCCGCGCGCTTGGGTTGGCCCAGGACGCGGGCGCGCAGATTTTCGCGGTCCACTTCCAGCCAATTCGGGCTGGGGGCATGCGCGGTGGCTTCACTGGCGTGCAGAACCGTGGGGTTTTTCTTGCTCGCTTCCGCGATTTCAATCACGTCGTTGGGCTTCACCTGGAACGACGGAATATCCACGCGATGGCCGTTGACGTGGACGTGTCCATGGCGCACCAACTGGCGGGCCTGGGCGCGCGATGTACCGAAGCCGATCCGGTAAATGGTGTTGTCCAGGCGGCGCTCCAACATGTTCAGCATGTTTTCGCCAGTAATGCCCTTCATTTCACTGGCCTTCTCAAACAGGTTGCGGAACTGGCCTTCCATCAACTGATAGTAGCGGCGGGCCTTCTGCTTTTCACGAAGCTGCAGGCCGTAGCCGACGATCTTGGGCTTGCGGTCCTTGCCATGCTGGCCGGGAACGAAATTGCGCTTTTCAATCGCGCACTTTGCGGTGTAGCAGCGCTCACCTTTGAGGAACAGCTTCATGCCCTCTCGCCGGCACTGCCGGCAAACGGGACCAATATATCGTGCCAAATCAAACCTCCCTAAAATCAGGGGCCAGGGGCGAGGGGCCCGCGGCCGTTAGTCAGGTGCAGTTTACAATCCTGAGATCTTCATCCTGCTTACTTCACTGCAATCATTCCAAATGAAGGCCAACAGCCTACGCCGGGGATCTGGCGTCTGGCCCCTGGCCGCTTCATCAAACTCTTCTCTTCTTCGGGGGACGGCAGCCATTGTGCGGAATCGGCGTGCGATCCTTGATGGCTCTGACGTCCAGTCCTGCCGTCGATAACGCGCGCACGGCCGACTCGCGTCCCGCTCCGGGGCCGCTCACTTCCACGTGGACCGTCCGCACACCGGATTCCTTGGCTTTGTTCGCCGCCGTCAGCGACGCCTGCTGCGCGGCAAACGGAGTTCCCTTGCGGGAACCGCGGAAACCGAGCGAACCGGCGCTTGACCAGGACAGAACATTCCCCACCGGATCCGTGACCGTGATGATGGTGTTGTTGAAAGACGCCTGCACGTGGACCACACCCACGGGGACGGATTTCTTTTCCTTCTTCTTGAAGGTCTTCTTCTTGCCTTTGGCTGGTGCTTTTGTCGCCATGTGATATCTCTCGTTTCTTTCTCAGCAGCCGTTAGGTCTTGGCCGTCGCCTTCTTCTTGCTCGCGATGGTGGCGCGTCGCGGACCCTTACGGGTGCGCGCGTTGGTGTGCGTGCGTTGTCCGCGGACCGGCAAGCCGCGGCGGTGGCGCAATCCGCGATAGGCGCCCATCTCGATCAGGCGCTTGATGTTCATCGAGATTTCCTTGCGGAGGTCGCCTTCGACAGCTCCTTCCGCTTCGAGAATCTGGCGGACGCGGTTGATTTCGTCCTCGGTCAGATCGCTCACCTTCTTATCCGGATCGATCCCGGCGCGGTGGCACAGCGATTTGCTGCGCGTCCGGCCGATGCCGTAGATGTAGGTGAGACCGATTTCGGTCCGCTTCTTCGATGGTAAATCCACGCCTGCTAAACGAGCCATATATTCCTTTGGTTACCCCTGCCGCTGCTTGTGCTTCGGATTGGCGCAGATCACGCGTACCACACCTTCGCGGTGAACGACCTTGCACTTATCGCACATCTTTTTTACTGACGCTCGAACCTTCATAGTTCCTTCAACCTTTCAACAACCCGCTCGCAACAACTCGGTGATCCGGCCCCGCGTCCGGTCGTGCGGGGAAAGCTCCACTCGCACGCGGTCTCCGGGACGTAACCGCACAAAATTCACGGTAGCCGCACTGGCTGCATGCGCCACCACCAAATCCTCATTCGCCAGTTTCAGCCGGTAGGCTGCACTCGGCAACAACTCCATCACCAGAGCCTCTTCACTGGCTCCCTGCTTCACGGCCTGGTCAGAACCCAAGGCCCGTCGGCCGTAATCGCCACCGTGTGCTCGAAGTGCGCCGAATACTTCCCATCCTCGGTCACCGCCGTCCACTGATCGGGCTTCACCCTTGTTCCGGGCGATCCGGCGTTCACCATCGGCTCGATGGCCAGCACCATGCCTTCTTTCAATCGGGGATTTTCATTCCGCCGGTCGACATAGTTAGGGACCTGCGGTTCCTCGTGCATCTGCGTACCGATGCCATGTCCCACAAACTCCCGCACCACCGTAAAGCCGTTGGAGGTTACATGCCGCTCCACCGTTCCACAAATATCAAACAGCCGGTTGCCCGGCCGCGCCTTGTCAATCGCCAGTTCCAGCGATTCACGGGTCACATCGATCAACCGCTGTGCTTCCTCCGATATCTGGCCCACGGCGACGGTAATCGCCGAGTCGCCATAATAACCGTTCAACTGGACGCCCGTGTCGATCGAAACAATATCCCCGCTTTTCAAAATCTTTTTCTGCGACGGCATCCCATGCACAATCTCGTCATTGACCGAGACACACAGGACATAGGGAAACTTGGTCCCCGCGCTGGGATTCGGATATCCCTTAAACGCGGCCCTAGCCCCTCCGTCAGCAATCATTTTCTCGGCGGCCACTTCCAGATCCTGCGTGGAGACCCCTTCCGCCACCATTTTCTTCAACGTGTCCAGAACTTTGAATACCAGAAGCCCGGCGGCACGCATTTTCTCGAGTTCGGCTTGATTCTTGCGGACAATCATTCCCTGCAACGTTCCGGTTAACCGAACTTCTCCTTCAACAAGATCTGAATCCGTCGGGTGATCGCCTGCGGACCGCCCGGCCCGGCGCCATCGACTTCCCAGCAATCCACTCCGGTCTCCCGGAAGAATTCCAAAACTGGCGCGGTTTGCCGGTCATACGCTTTCAATCGCTCGGTAACCACTTCCTCGCGGTCGTCTTCGCGCACCACCAACTTCGAACCGTCGTAATCGCAAACTTCCGACATGCCGGGAGCGTTCGGCGACAAGCTATACAGCGCTCCGCACACCGGACACAGCCGCCTTCCCGCAAGCCGCGCCACTATAACATTATAGTCGACCTTCAGATGCACCACCACGGTCGCGATTTCCCGCTCCCGCAGCATCTCCACCAGTATCCTGGCCTGATTCACCGTCCGCGGATAGCCATCCAACATGAAGCCGGGAATGCAATCCGGCTGCTCAATCCTATCCGCCACCAGCATATTGACCACTTCATCCGGCACCAGCGTGCCGGCCTGCAACAGCCCCGCCACCTGCAATCCCAGCGAATCCTGGCGCGCCACTCTCTCGCGCAGCATGTCGCCCGTCGAGATGTGCGGCAGCTCCAACTCCTGCCTAAGGAGCTTGGCTTGCGTCCCCTTCCCAGAACCAGGGGCCCCAAACAAAATCAGGCACAGCCGGCTCATCAACAGGGAGCTCCGGCCTTAAATCTAAACTCCGCTCCGCCGGCCCCGGATTCTGCCCGCGCGCGGCGTAAAGCCCTCATAATGACGCATAATCAACTGCGCCTCGATCTGATTAACCGTGTCCATCGCCACACCCACGACGATCAAAAGGCTGGTTCCGCCAAAGTAGAAGTTCACGCCGAGACCGTCCAACAACCAGCGCGGGAAAGTCGCGTCAATCCAATTACCGATCCCCGGCAGCCGCTGCAGTTTGATACCGGAAATCATGATCTGCGGCAACAGCGACAGGATGGAGAGATACAACCCGCCCACCACCGTGATCTTGGTCAAAATCTTGTTCATGTATTCCGCGGTGTTCTTGCCGGGACGAATGCCCGGGATAAAACCGCCGTACTTGCGCATGTTGTCCGCCGCTTCGTTGGGATTGAAAATAATGGAAACGTAGAAGAAGCAGAAGAAAATGATCAGCAAAGTGTACAGTAGATAATACAAGGGCGTCGAACCCGCCATCGCGCCCAGCATGCCGCTGAATGCCGGAGAGTCCTTCACGAACTGCGCGTTGGCCAGCGTCTGCGGGAACGCCAGCAGGGAGCTGGCAAAAATCACCGGAATCACACCGCCGGCGTTCACTTTGAGGGGCATGTGCGTGGATTGGCCGCCGAGCATGCGCCGACCGATGACGCGTTTGGCGTATTGCACCGGGATGCGGCGCTCGCCCCGCTCCACCAGCACGATGAAGCCCACCACGCCAATCATCATCACCAGAATGATGATGACCTGAATCACATTCCAGTCGCCCGTCTGAACCTTGGTCACCATTTCGATAATGGCGCTCGGAAGGCCCACCACGATGCCCGTGAAAATGATCAGCGACATACCGTTGCCGATGCCGCGCTCGGTAATCTGCTCGCCCAGCCACATGATGAAAGCCGTCCCCGTGGTCAGGCTCAGCATGGTCAGCATGACAAAGCCGGGACCGGGACTGGTGACGAAACCCTGTTGCGCGCCTTGCAGCGCCATGGCGATACCAAAGGACTGAACTAGAGCCAGGATCACCGTTAAGTAGCGGGTCCACTGGGTGATTTTACGCCGCCCCAATTCGCCTTCTTTCTGGAGTTTTTCGAGCGTCGGCACCACCACCGTCAATAACTGCAAAATAATGGACGATGTGATGTAGGGCATGATGCCCAGGGCGAAAATGGTCAGGCGGCGAAAGCTTCCGCCGCTGAACACATCCAGGTAGCCGAACAAAGTACCCTGATTTTGCTGAAAAAACTCTTCCAGTTTATTGGTGTCGATCCCGGGAGTCGGGATGTGCCCGCCCAGGCGGTACACGGCCAATAAACCCAAGGCGAACAGGAGCCGCTTGCGCAGATCCGGTACGCGAAAGACGTTGGCTACGGCTTCTAGGAACTTCATACAGTCGCTCCGTCCCCTGACTTATGCCTCTTTGCTCGCGCGGACCTTGGGGGGGATCACTTCCACCGTTCCCCCGGCCGCTTGAATCTTTTCGATGGCCGACTTCGAGAATATGTTGGCTTTCACGGTGATTTTGCGCTTCAGGTCTCCCGAGCCCAAAATCTTGAGTCCGTCTTTGAGCTTGTGGATCACACCCAGATCCAGCAGAGTTTGCGGATCGAACTTGTTCCCTTCGAGCGCCTCCAGCGTGCTCACGTTCACGATGGCGTATTCGGTGCGGAAAATATTATTGAATCCGCGCTTGGGCAGACGGCGATGCAGCGGCATCTGGCCGCCTTCAAAACCACGCATGCGCGAATAGCCGGAGACCGATTTGGCGCCCTTGGCTCCGCGGCCGGAAAATTTGCCGCGGCCGGTGCCCATGCCCTGGCCCACGCGCTGTTTCTTGTGCTTCTGCCCGGCGGGCGGTCTGAGTTGGCTTAAATTCATATTGGCTGTTCTCCGTGCTTCTTCCCGGCGCTTATTCCCGCCGCTTAATCAACGATCGCCAGCAGGTGCGGAATCTTTTTCACCATGCCGCGGAACGCCGGCGTATCCGGACGCTCCACAATCCGGTTCATTTTTTTCAAGCCCAGCGCGCGGACGATCACTTTGTGCTTTTCCGGGGTGCAGATCGTACTCCGGATGAGCTTGATCTTAATGCACTTCATTTTATTGGCGGCCGGCATACTATCTCACCTTCTCCAGAGCCAGACCGCGCATCTCGGCCACTTCGCCGCGGTCGCGCAGCCCTTCCAGGGCGTCAATGGTGGCTTTGACCACGTTGTGGGGATTACGCGAGCCAATGGTCTTGGTCAGCACATTCGGAATCCCCACCGCTTGAATTACGGCGCGCACCGGACCGCCGGCGATCACTCCGGTTCCCGCGGGTGCCGGCTTCAGCAGCACGCGTCCGCTGCCGAACCGGCCGAGTACAGGATGTTGAATCGTATGCGCCAATACGTGAATCCGGCGCAGGTTCTTCTTGGCGGCTTCGATGCCCTTCTTGATCGCAGCGGGAACTTCCTTGGCTTTGCCCGTGCCGAAACCCACGATTTTCGCGACGGGATCGCCGATCACCACCAGAGCCGAGAAGCTCATGTTTTTGCCGCCCTTGACCACCTTGGTCACGCGGTTGATCGAAACCACCTGCTCTTTGAGGTTCAAGGCGTTGGCATCGATGCGCTTGGCTATCGTTGTCGACATAAATTTAAAACTCCAGTCCTGCTTCGCGAGCCGCGTCCGCCAGAGCTTTCACGCGGCCGTGGTAGTGGTAGCCGCCGCGGTCGAACACCACCGCTTTGATACCCTTGTCCTGGGCGCGCTCGGCAACCAGTTTGCCGATGGCCTTGGCGCCCGCCAGATTCCCGCCCACGCCCGCTGTTTTCCCAGTGGACCCGGCTTTTTCAGTCGACGCAGCCGCGGCCACCGTGTGCCCCTTGGTGTCGTCGATGACCTGCGCGTAGATGTGGTTCACGCTGCGGAACACCGCCAGGCGTGGGCGCTCCGGCGTGCCGGCCACCTTGCGCCGGATGCGCGTGTGAATCCGCAGCCGGATTTGATTTTTAGAATCGCGTGCCATTGCCTACTTGCCTCCAGCGCCGGTCTTGCCGACCTTCTTGCGCAACGCTTCGCCGACGTAGCGGATTCCCTTGTTTTTGTACGGATCGGGCGGACGCAGTGCGCGCATCTTGGCCGCCACCTGGCCCACAATCTGCTTGTCGGATCCGGTGAGCACCAGCGGCGTCAGATTGGCCGCCGGCTTGTCCACCCTCAGATCCACGCCATCGGGCAGATAGAACTCGATGGGATGAGAGTAACCCAGAGTAAAAGTGGCGATGCGGCCTTTGACTTCGCAGCGGTATCCGATGCCGAAAATGGCCATTTCCCTGGTGAATCCAGCAGAGACGCCCTGCACCGCGTTGGCGGTTAGCGCGCGCGTCAGGCCGTGCAAGGCTGCCTTGTCATCGCCGTCGCGCTGGAGTTCCAGCACGCCGTCTTTCTGCGTGAAAGAGATGCCCCGGGGCACCGGAACGGTTTGCTTGCCCTTGGGCCCTTCCACCAGCAATTCGGCGCCCACGGTGACCTTCACGCCCTTCGGCAGCGGAATCGGTTTCTTCCCAACTCTAGACATAATCTCTACTCTCCGTACTGGCCCCTACCATACGTGGCACAGCACTTCGCCGCCCACATTTTCTTTGCGCGCCGACGAGCCTGTCATCACGCCCCGCGGCGTGGTGAGGATATTGATTCCCAGGCCGCCCAGCACGCGCGGTACTTCCTTGGAGCCGACATAAACCCGGCAGCCGGGCCGCGATACCCGCTCAATCTGCGAGATCACAGGCACGTTACCCGGCGTGTACTTCAGGTAAATGCGGATCGATTTCTTATTGCCGTCTTCCGTCAACTTGTAGTTGGCAACGTAGCCTTCGTCCTTCAGGATCTTTGCAATGTCCGTTTTCAGCTTCGACGCCGGCACGTCCACTTTCGCGTGGCGCGCGGCCATCGCGTTGCGGATGCGGGTCAGCATGTCGGCGATCGGATCGGATGTCGTCATTCCTTATCGTCCTCCTGCAGTTACCAGCTGGCCTTGATCACGCCAGGTACTTCACCGGACAGAGCCAGCGCCCGGAAGCAAATGCGGCAGAGCTTAAATTTTCTGAGAAATCCGCGGGGCCGCCCGCAGCGCAGGCAGCGGTTGCGGTGCCGGCACCGCAATTTCGGCGTCTTGGCCAGTTTCTCGACGGCTAACTTTACGTCTCGTGCAATTTTCGCGGTGGTTGCCATGAATTCCCTTTACTTACTGAACGGCATTCCCAGATGCTTGAGCAGCGCCAGACCTTCGGCGTCCGTCTTGGCCGTGGTGGTAATGCAAATATTCATCCCCTTGGACTTCTCGACTTTGTTGTAGTCGATCTCGGGGAAAATGAGCTGATCCTTCAACCCCAAAGTGTAGTTCCCGCGGCCATCGAACGACTTTGCGGAAACCCCGCGAAAATCGCGCACGCGCGGCAGCGCCACGTTCACCAGGCGGTCCAGAAATTCGTACATGCGGTCGCCGCGTAAGGTCACGGCACAGCCGATCGGCATGTTTTCGCGCAGCTTAAAGGCCGCGATCGATTTACGCGCCTTCGTAATTACGGGCTTTTGCCCCGCAATCGCCGTCAACTCGTTCACCGCTCCGTCAATCAGCTTGCCGTTCTGCGTCGCCTCGCCCATTCCCACGTTGAGCGAAATCTTCTCGATCTTCGGCACCGCCATTCGATTCGTATAGCTGAATTCCTGGGTTAACGCCGGGACGATGTTCTTGAGGTATTGCTCTTTTAGCCGTGCCGCCATATTGATTCCCTACTTTTTATCCAAAACCTCGCCGCCCTTTTTGGCGATGCGGGTGCGCTTGCCGCCTTCGATGCGATAGCCGACGCGCGTCGCCACGCCGCCGGAAGTCAGCAGCATCACATTTGAAATCGAAATGGAGGTTTCACGCTCCGCGATGCCGCCTTTAATTTGCTTCTGCGGATTGGGGCGCGTGTGGCGTTTCACAATGCTCACGCCCTCCACCAATACTCTGCCCTTGACCGGATCCACTTGCAGGACGCGGCCGGTCTTGCCCTTGTCGCGGCCCGCGATCACCTTGACTGAGTCTTCCTTCTTGATTTTGACCTTAAGTCTGATTTTCGGCTTATTCTGATGCCGCGGAGGGATTCTCTTGGCCATGAACTAAATCACCTCCGGCGCGAGCGAGACGATCTTCATATATTTCTTGTCGCGCAGTTCACGCGCCACCGGCCCGAACACGCGCGTGCCGATGGGCTCCCCAATTTCGCTGATCAGCACAGCCGCATTCGAATCGAAGCGAATGTAGGTGCCGTCCTTGCGGCGCGTTTCCTTGCGCATCCGCACCACCACGCAACGCACGACCTTGCCCTTCTTGATGGCCGAATCCGGGGCGGCTTCCTTCACGCTGGCGGTGATGATATCCCCAAGGCCAGCCCGCAGACCGAGGTCGCCGCCGCGCGGCGCTATGCACTGCAACCGGCGCGCGCCGCTGTTGTCGGCCACTTCGAGGATTGTACGCATCCCGATCATAAATTCTTCTCCCGGACGAGAGCCGTTAGCTCTTACCCTTCTTCTTCTTCTTCTTGGAAATCCGCTTCTCGGGCCCGGCCTGGATCCCGATGGAGCTCAAGTCGGTGGTTACCTGAACCGCCTTGCGCACCACTTCGTCCAGACGCCAGCGTTTGAGCTTGCTCATGGGGCGGCACTCGATAATCCGCACCACGTCGCCGACGTTGGCTAGTCCCTGCTCATCGTGTGCATAGAATTTCTTACGCTTGGTCACAATCCGCTTATACAGCGGATGCGGGACGCGCCGCGTCACGATGACCACGATGGTCTTGGCCATCTTGTTAGAGACGACCGACCCCAGTTTCTCGATTTTGTTGGCTTTAGTTTTTGTTTCCGCCATGTTGGTGTCCAAACTTGCCCGTTATTTTCCCTTAGCCGTTTTCTGAGCCGCCGGCTTCTGAACAGCGGCCTTGGGCGCGGCGGCTTTCTTGGCTGCCGGAGCCTTCACAACCTTCTTCGCCGCCGCTTTCACAGGCTTGGCGACTTTCTTCGTCGCCGTTGCCTTGGGCGCTTCGGCTGTCCCCAGTTCGCGTTCGCGCAACACAGTCAGCATCCGCGCGCGCTCCTTGCGAAGCTGGCGGATCTTGTTGACTCCGTCGGTCTGCCCCATGGCTAACTGGAAGCGCAACCGGAAATTTTGTTCGGCGCCTTCGGCCAACTTCTTGGCCAATTCGGCCGTATCCAGAGCCCGCGCTTTGTCTGCGTTTTCTTTCATGCGTTTACTCCGCGTGCTCCCGCGAAACCAGTTTGGTGGGCAGCGGCAATTTCGCCGCGGCTAGGCGCATGGCCGCCGCCGCCAGTTCCTTGGTCACGCCTTCCATTTCAAAAAGGATCTTGCCGGGACGGACTACGGCGACCCACTGGTCCGGCGCGCCCTTACCCTTTCCCATACGGGTTTCCGCGGGCTTCTTGGTGATGGGCTTGTCCGGAAACAAGCGGATCCACACCTTGCCGCCGCGCTTGATCTCGCGGGTCATCGCAATACGCGCCGCTTCAATCTGCCGCGAGGTAATCCAGCCGCATTCGAGCACCTTCAGGCCATAGTCGCCGAACGACAACGTCGAACCGCGCCACGCCTTTCCGGTCATGCGACCGCGCTGCTGCTTGCGGTACTTAACCTTCTTGGGCATCAACATAGACTACTCTTTGCCCCCTTCCGTCTCGCCGCCCTCAGGCTTTACATCCTGCGGCTTTACCTCTTGCGGCTTGACCTCCTGCGGCTTGGTTTCTTGCTTCCAGGCCGGAGCCGAGGGAGCTGCCATCGGAGGCAGAAGCGAAGGCGTTGCCCTGGTGGGCATTTCGCCCGGCTGCGCCTGCACTGCGCCATGCTCGCCTGGAGGAGCCTGCCGCGGACCGCGATCACGATCCCGGCGGTCGCCACGGTCGCCTCGCGGAGCGCGGCGTGGTTCCGGTTCGTTACGTAGACCCCGGCGTGTTCCGCCCGGCAGAATCTCGCCTTTGTAAACCCAGCACTTAATGCCGATTACACCGTAAGTGGTATGGGCCTCGGTAAAGCCGTAGTCGATATCGGCGCGCAAGGTATGCAGGGGAAGCCGCCCTTGCAGATACCATTCCGTGCGCGCGATTTCAGCGCCATTCAGCCGGCCCGACACGCGGACCTTGATTCCCTTGCAACCGAAGCGCAGCGCGGAATCCACGGCTTTGCGCATCGCGCGGCGGAAAGCCACGCGCTTTTCGAGTTGCAGCGCAATCGATTCGGATACCAGTTGCGCGTCCAGCTCGGGCTTGTGCACTTCCTGGATATCGATAAAGACTTCCCGCTTGGTCGACTTCGCCAGGTCGCTCTTGAGCTTTTCGATTTCCGCTCCCTTGCGTCCAATAATAATGCCGGGCCGCGAGGTCTGAATCGTAATCCGCAGCTTGTTGCCGGGGCGATCCACTTCAATCGAACTGATACCGGCCGCCTTCAACCGCTCCTTTAGATTCGCGCGAAGCTCCAAATCCTCATGCAGGAGTTTGGCGTAGTCCTGCTTGGCGAACCACCGCGACCGCCAGGTCTTGGTGACGCCAAGCCGGAATCCGTAGGGATGTGTTTTCTGACCCATTTCGCTTTAGCTCCCCGCCTTTCCGTCGCCCACCTTGACAATAATGTGGGACATTCTCCGCTGGTAGCGATACGCACGGCCCATCGGAGCCGGCCGCACGCGCTTCATCCTGGGCCCTTCATTCACGTAGGCTTCCGTCACCAGCAGCTTGTCCACGTCGACATCCGTCGACCGGCTTTCGGCGTTGGCAATCGCCGACCGCAAAACTTTTTCCACCGACGGCGCGACGCGCTTGTTGACCGTACGCAGAATGTTGATGGCGTCGCCGGCCTTCTGGCCGCGGATCATGTCCACTACCAGCCGCGCCTTCTGGGGCGACGTCCGAAGATATTTGGCTTCCGCTTTTGCTTGCATAGTCACCCTCTAGGACGGCTTTGCCGTTTTCTCTGGGGCAGCCTTCGCTGCATGGCCTTTGAACGTTCGCGTGGGAGAGAATTCACCCAACTTGTGGCCCACCATGTTCTCGGTGATATACACCGGAATGAACTTCTTGCCGTTGTGCACGGCCATGGTATGGCCGATAAACTCCGGCAGGATGGTCGAACGCCGCGACCACGTCCGCACGACTTTCTTCTCGCTCTTCACGTTCATCGCTTCCACCTTCTTCATCAGGTGGTCATCAACGAACGGACCCTTTGCTAGTGAACGGCCCATCGCTTACCTCTTCTTCGCTTTCCGCGTCACAATCCACTTGTCGGTGCGCTTGTTGTTACGCGTCTTGAAGCCGCGCGTGGGCTGGCCCCAAGGAGTCACCGGATGGCGTCCGCCGCTGGTCTTGCCCTCGCCACCGCCATGCGGGTGATCCACCGGATTCATGCTGACTCCGCGGTTGTGCGGCATCTTGCCCATCCAGCGCTTGCGGCCGGCTTTGCCCAAACTTACGTTTTCATGCTCGACGTTGCCGACTTGGCCGATGGTCGCCGCGCAATCCAAAGAAACCTTGCGGATTTCACCGGACGGCAGCTTCAGCAGCGCCATTCCTGATTCCTTGGAAACCAACTGTGCCTGCGCCCCGGCTGAACGCGCCATCTGCCCGCCCTTACCCGGCTTCAGTTCGATATTGTGCACCACGGTACCGGCCGGAATATTCTTGAGGGGCAGCGAATTGCCGATCAAAATGTCCGCCTCCGGACCCGCAGTCACCTTGCGGCCTACTTCGATGCCCACCGGCGCCAGGATGTAGCGTTTTTCGCCATCGACATAATGCAACAGTGCGATGCGTGCGCTACGGTTGGGGTCATACTCGATGGCCGCCACAACAGCGACGATCCCGTGCTTGTCGCGCTTGAAATCGATTTCACGGTACGCCCGCTTGTGCCCGCCGCCGCGGAAGCGGGAGGAAATCCGGCCCGTGCTGCTGCGTCCACCGGTGGCGTGCTTGCCGCGCACCAAACTCTTCTCCGGTGTCTGCTTCGTGATGTCTTCACGCGAGACGACCGTTTGGAAACGGCGCGTCGGCGTAGTCGGTTTAAAACTTTTTACAGCCATCGGTTAGATCTCCGCGTACTCGGGCATTTTTTGACCGGCCTTCAGGCGCACCCACGCCTTTTTCCAATCCGAGCGATAGCCGGAGGTCTTCCCTCGCCGGCGCAGTTTCCCGGCGGTGATCGACGTGCGTACTTCCGCCACCTTGACCTTGAAAACGGCCTCGACGGCGTGCCGGATTTCGGTCTTATTAGCGCCGCCCGACACTTCAAAACACAGAGTGCGGTCACTTTCCTTCTTGGTCACGCCTTTTTCCGTCACCAGCGGGCGCTTGATGACTCCGTATACGTTCGCCATATTATGCCAGCGCCTCCGAAAGTTTCTTGGCGGCCGCTTCGCTCAGCAACACCTGTTGATGACCCAAGAGGTCGTAAACATTGACGTCGCGGCTGGCCACCAGCTTCACGCCTTCCAGGTTGCGGCTGGACAATTCCAGGTTCTTGTTAGCGGTGTTGTCGACCAGCAATACCGTCCGTTCGATCGCCAGCCCGTCCAGCGCCTTGCGCATGACCTTGGTCTTGACTTCGGCGACAGGGAACTCCCGCACCACGCGCAGTTCGCCGTCCCGCAATTTCGCCGTGAGCGCACTCTTGAGCGCGCCCAAGACCATCTTGCGCGGCAGCTTGTAAGAATAATCGCGCGGTTGCGGACCGTGAGTGGTTCCACCATGCCGCCACAGCGGGCTCCGGATAGAACCCATGCGGGCGCGTCCGGTGCCCTTCTGCTTCCACAGTTTCTTGCCCGAACCGGCCACTTCATGCCGCGTCTTGGTCGAGGCTGTACCACGGCGCGTACCCGCCAGGTGGTGGCGAACGGCCTCATACAGAAGGTCTTGGTTCACCGGAGCGGCAAACACAGCGTCGGCCAATTCAATGGAGCCGACTTTCTTGTTATTGAGATCGATGATATCTACGCTCGGCATGGCTATCTCTTGGCCCTCCGCAGAATGAGGTAGCCGCCGTTGGGACCCGGCACGGCGCCCTTCACCAGAATTACGTTATCCTCGGCGTCCACCGAAACGATTTCCAGATTGCGTACCGTGACCCGCGCCGTACCCATGTGCCCGCCCATACGCATACCCGGAAACACGCGCGAGGGGAAGCTCGATGCGCCGATCGATCCCGGCGCGCGATGGAACATCGAACCATGCGTCGCATCGCTACCGCGGAAATGATGCCGCTTCACTACGCCCGCAAAGCCGCGCCCCTTGCTCACGCCGATCACATCGATGATGTCGTTGGGCTTGAACTCATCGGCCAAAACCCGGTCGCCTGGCTTCATGTCGCCTTCGATCCCGTCCAGGCGAAACTCGCGCTGGAAGCGGACGCCCTCGGCGCCGGACTTCTTGAGATGCCCCGCCTTGGGTTTGGTCACGCCGGATTTCTTGGCGTATTCCATGAACCCGAGTTGGACAGCGTCATAGCCATCGGTGGCTGGCGTCTTGCGCTGCACCACCACGCACGGACCGGCCTTGACTACGGTGACGGGAACCACTTGCCCGTCCGGCCGGAACACTTGCGTCATCCCGATCTTTTTTCCTAAAATTCCTGGACTCATGACAAACTCCAGCAGAGTGGGCCCTTCAGCCCGCCCCTACTTCCCTTTTCCGAAAGCTTTAATCTCAACATCAACACCGGCCGGCAGATCCAGCTTCATCAGCGCATCCACCGTATCCTGCGTCGGCTCAAGGATATCGAGCAAACGCTTGTGCGTCCGGATCTCAAACTGCTCCCGGCTCTTCTTATCCACGTGCGGCGAACGCAGCACCGTATACAGATTCCGCACCGTGGGGAGCGGAATCGGACCAGCCACCTGGGCGCCGGTGCGCTTGGCGGTATCCACGATCTCCGTGGTCGACTGATCCAGTATCCGATGATCGTAAGCCTTCAAACGAATTCGAATGCGTTCCCGTAGGCCGCTCGCGCTTTTTGCCATTGGTTCCTATTCCAAGATCTCGCTGACAGTACCGGCGCCGACGGTGCGGCCACCCTCGCGGATGGCGAAGCGCAAACCCTTGTCCATGGCGATGGGCGTGATCAGCTCGATTTCCAACTGCACGTTGTCGCCCGGCATCACCATCTCCATGCCCGCCGGTAACTGCGCCACTCCCGTCACGTCCGTCGTCCGGAAGTAAAACTGCGGACGATATCCCTTGAAGAACGGCGTGTGCCGCCCGCCTTCGTCCTTGCTCAACACGTATACTTCACCCTTGAACTTCTTGTGCGGCTTGATCGAGCCCGGCTTAGAGATCACCTGCCCGCGCTCCACGTC
>CAMAVI010000060.1 GCA_945861625.1 Candidatus Sulfopaludibacter sp. SbA3 | reverse complement strand
GCTTCGCTCGTGCTCCCTACGTGCCACCGGCAGCAAAACCGCTGGCGGAAGCGCGGGAACCTTATGGTTGTTCATGTGTAAGAGATTCTTTCTCGCCCTGCACTGTAATTAAGGAACGAGGAGTGTCTCAGCTATGTTGGCACGGAGGGGCATCCCAATGGACTTGCTGATCCTGCTACTCGAAAATCGCGGCGATCTCGTGAGAAGGGAGGAAATCGTCGCGCGGTTGTGGGGCAAAGACACCTTCCTCGATGCCGAAAACGCCGTTAATACGGCGGTGCGTAAGCTCCGGCACGCTCTAAGAGACAGCATTGCTCAACCTGCCTTCATTCAAACGGTGTCCGGCAAGGGTTACCGATTCATCGCGCCGGTTACCCCGGAACTGGATGAGCCAGCCCCGCCTCAGACTCAGATCGTCGCGAACGCAAGGCTCACTGATTTGGTCGAGAACGGCAACAGCGAAGCGCTCGCGCGCTACGTCAGCGGACCACGCTCCGGGCAAGCGGATCGAGCAGCCTCGGCTGGTCGCCGAAAACTGGCGATGGTTACCGTTCTTGCGGCAGTCCTCGTTTTGGCGCTGGGGATCTACATTTCTCCCGGCTGGCACGCGAATTCCAAGGTGTTTACCGCCCCTGTGACAATCGCGGTACTCCCTTTCGTGAACCTGACCGGCGATTCTCAGGAGTACTTCGTCGATGGTCTCACCGAGGAAACCATTGCCGTTCTTGGCAAAGTGAATCCCACACGGATAAGTGTCATCGCGCGCACTTCCAGCATGGTATACAAGCGGCACGAGAAGACCGCGAGCCAGATTGGGCAGGAATTGGGTGCGGATTACCTGCTCGAAGGCAGTGCGCGGCGGGAGCAAGCGAGACTACGCGTGACCGTCAAGTTGATCCGCGTTCGCGACCAATCATGGGCCTGGAGCGAAACTTATGATCGCATTAGCTCCAGCATCATTGGAATCCAGGATGAGATCGGAAGCGACATCGCGCGCCAGATCCATGTGCAACTCTCGCCCGGCGAGATGATTCCGAGGAAACAGACGCGGACGCTCGATGCCTACGATCCCTACCTGTTCGGCCGGCATTTTTGGAACCAGACGACGCAAGCCGGGATACGAAAATCAATCGAATACTTCCAAACGGCGGTGGCGAGAGATCCTTCGTACGCGCTGGCATTTGCCGGCCTAGCCGATGCGTACACGATCCTTCCAATCACGAGCGATGAGGCGCCACGAGATTCTTGGCTCCTGGCGCAGAAAGCCGCACAGGAAGCAGTGCGACTGGATGACAGTCTGGCGGAGGCCCATGCCGCTGCCGGGCTAATCGACTTTTGGCTGGGATGGGACTGGGCCAGCGCGGAAAAACGGCTTCGTCGCGCCGTTGAACTAAGTCCGAACTATGCCTCCGCGCACCGCTACTACGCCCACCTTCTGGCGAATTCCGGCCGGCAGGCGGAAGCGGCCGCCGAGATCCAAAAAGCTCGCAAGCTGGATCCTTTTTCGCCAATCACACATACCATGACCGGCCAGTTCCTGTACTTTGCGGGAAGGTATGAGGAAGCCATCGAACCCGTGAATAAAGCATTCGCCATTGATCCAAGTTTTTGGGTCGCTCACATCGTGATGGGGAAAATACACGAACGAAGCGGCAGACCAACCGCCGCAATCGAGAGTCTCGAGAAGGCATACGAGTTCTCAGGCGGCAACACGGAGGCGCTATCTATTAAGGGATACGTGCTTGCCACGAACGGTCGCCGAGGTGAGGCACGGCAGGTGCTTGACGGGTTGATTAAAAGCGGGCAAAGTCGCTTTGTTCCTCCATATAATGTCGCTCTTGTCTATGCCGGATTAGGTGATCCCGAATCCGCCCTGGAATGGCTGAATAAAGCATACGACGCTCGTGATGCGCATGTGGTATTTCTTACGGTTGATCCGAAGTGGAACGATTTGCGTTCACACCCGCGATTCAAGCAACTGCTGAAGCGCTGTGGCTTCGTTCTGCCGTAATCGCCCCCTAAAGAACGCGGGTTGTCAGCACGTAGTCGCAGTTTGGTTGCGGTGTTTACCTCCAAGCCTTCACTGACTTGCGATAAGTGTGACAGAATCTGCTTTTTGCTACGCAAAGGTGGGCATGAAGGCCGATCTGTGCGGGTCCAGCAATGGAAAGAACCCAACAAGAGGTTCTGGTCCACCCGCGGTAGACTGTAGTTTGTCCCCCGTAGCTAAATCCGTTGCCGCGCTCGCCGGTTCACCGGCGGTTTCCGCGTGCCTGGACTGGTTCCGCCGCGAGCGGAACTGGATCAATCTTCAGCACTTAGCCCTTTGCCGGATACCCGCTCCCACATTCTTTGAAGAGAAGCGCGCGGCGTGGATGGCGGACCGCTTCCATGACCTCGGGTGGAAGGTCGCGACGGATCGGGCCGGCAACGTGGTGGCGACGCTACCCGATTCCGGCGACGCTCCGGTGGTGGCCATCACGGCTCATTTGGATACGGTGCTGGCGCCGCGCACGCCTGACGACATCAAGATTCTCGAAGACGGGCGCATGGCTGGGCCCGGAGTCGCCGATAACGGAGCCGGGTTGGCGGGGTTGCTGGCGATCGCCGCGGCGTGGCAAGCCGCGCCTCCCTTGGAGGACCCTCCGGTTGCGCCCATGCTGGTTGCCAACGTCGGCGAAGAGGGTGAAGGCAATCTTAGCGGCATGCGCTACTTCTGCCGCCACGCAGCCGGTAAATTGCGCGCGGTCCTGGTGCTGGATGGCCCCGGAACCGAGCATATTACGTCGCGAGCGCTAGCCAGCCGGCGCTTTGAACTTACCGTGACCGGGCCGGGCGGCCACAGTTGGCGCGACGCGGGTACCGGCCATCCGATTCACGCGCTGAGCCGGGCCGTGACTTTGTTTGACGCGCAGGTTCCGCTGCTGGATCAAGCGGGAGCCGCGCAGCCGCGCAGCAGCTTTAGTTTCGGGATCTTTGAAGGCGGGTCGAGCATCAATTCCATTCCCACGGAAGCCCTCGCCAAAATCGACCTGCGGTCGGAGAGTCCGGAGCGCATTGATAGAATGGCGGTGCTGCTTACCCAAGCGCTCGAAAAGGCCGTGGAGACGGAAAATGCCCGGGCCACACTCGGCCGCGTCGCGGGCCGGATTAAGGAAATCGGTTCACGGCCGAGCGGGGAACTGGCCGAGGGCGCTCCGCTCCTTGAAACCCTGCGGGCGGCGGACGCGCACCTGGGGATTCGCAGCCGTCTGGATTGTTCCTCGACCGATGCCAACATTCCCCTTTCGCTCGGTTTGCCCGCGGTTTCCATTGGTGCGGGCGGGCAGGGCGGAGGAGCGCATACGGCCGCGGAATGGTACCTGCCGGAGGGCCGGGATGTGGGCCTGCGCCGCGTGCTGCTGGCTCTGTGCTTATTGCTAACAAACGAGTAACGAATCCGGGGCTCATCCGTCTGAATAGTTACACGCGTATAATGATAATGAACCGGAGGCTCTCTGCCGAAGATGGAATATATCTGCCCGGTGAGGTTTGAACATGAAGCTGCCTAACTTAAGACTGCTTGCCAAGATGCGGGAGCAAAAGCTGCTCTCCACCACATTGCTGCTGCTTACGCTTGCCATTGGCATCGTAATCGGAACGCTCATCAACACCGGGGTCAACGCGCAAAGAGCCGGTACGGCGGCGCCGGATGCCACTCCGTTGAGTATTCCCAAGGCCGTGCAGATCGGCAACGAATTCTCCAAGCTGGCAAAACAACTGGACCCGAGCGTAGTCAATATCACGGCTGACTACGTGCCCAAAGCGTCGGAAGGCAAGAATAAGCAAAAGGGCGGCGGCGATGACGGCGACGACGATTCCAACGATCTGTTCCGCCGCTTTTTCGGCGGGCCCGGTGGCGGTGGTAGTGGCGACGGTTCTCCCCAGGCGCAAAGGCGCGAGCAGTCCGGGACCGGCTTCATCGTGGATAAAAATGGCTACATTGTCACCAACCATCACGTGGTGGATGGCGTGGATCGCATCAAAGTCAAGATGCACGGCGATGAGACCGAATACCGCGCGCGCCTGATCGGCACCGACCGCGAAACGGATCTGGCGGTCATCAAGATCGATGCCAAGAAGGGGCTGGCTCCCGTCACCATCGCCAACTCCGACGGCGTGCAGGTAGGCGATTGGGTGGTGGCGATTGGATCTCCCTTTGGGTTGGAAGCATCGGTGACCGCGGGCATCGTGAGCGCCATCGATCGTCCGGGCATCGGACAACAGTTCCAGCGCTTTATTCAGACCGACGCGGCGATTAACCCCGGCAACAGCGGGGGCCCGCTGCTGAACATCAAGGGCGAGGTGGTCGGCGTCAACACCATGATCGCCACCCAGAGCGGCGGCTCGCAAGGCATCGGCTTCGCGCTGCCGGTGAATACGGTGGTGCGGGTTTATAACGACATCATCAAAGACGGCCGCGTGACCCGCGGCTCGATTGGAATTTCCTGGGCTCCGGGAACCAAGCCGGACACCTTGAAAGCGCTGGGCGTGGATCACGGCGTCATTGTCAGTGACGTCACCAAGGATGGCCCGGCGGAGAAGGCCGGCTTGAAAGCCGAAGACATCGTCCTGGGCATCAACGGGCAGTCGATCCGTAATGGAGACGACCTGGTGGGGCGCGTTGCCGATCTGCCGGTGGGATCAACGGCGGCCCTGAGCGTGGATCGTGACGGCAAGAAGATGGAATTCAAGCTGACCATCATGGATCGCACCAAAGTTTTCGCGAACGATCCGCGGGTGGTGGGCGAGAAAGCCGTTCCGGACGCCGGCAACGGCAAGGAAGAAGCCACGCAGGTGAAGTTCGGAATCAGCATCCGGCCGAGCAGCGACGAGGAGAAAGAACTCACGCCGGATAAGCGTGGGATCACGATCAGCAAGGTGGAGAGCGGTTCCTTTGCCGATGATATCGGGCTGATGGAGAAAGATATCATTGTCGGGATCAACCGCACGCCGATTGCTTCGGTGGAGGATATCCGCAACGTCCAGGCCAAGCTGAAGCCCGGTGATGCCGTGGCCTTCCGCGTGGTGCGCCGTCTGCCCAGCGGGCTTCGCGGCAAGGGCGCGCCGCGCACGACCACCATGTTCCTAAGCGGGACGTTGCCCCAGAACTAAGAGGGCAGGGTGCGCTTCCTAGCTGTCTTCGCGGCGTTGCTGTGTGTTGCCCACGGGCAGACCGCCGCCAAGAAGAAAGCGCCGGCGCCTGCCGCCAAGAGCTCGGCCGCCAGTACGGCTAAGGGCACAGCTAAGACCACCGCCCCAGCCACCAAGGCAGCGCCGAAAGCGGCGGCTAAGTCCAATACGAAAGGTAAGCGCCCGGTCGTTGTGCGGCGGCCCGTCCAGCAGCAGCCTTCCGTGGATCGCTACAAGGAAATTCAACAGGCGCTGGCCGACAAGGGTTATTTCCCGGGAACCGTGGACGGCACCTGGGGGCCGGAGTCCGGCGATGCGCTGAAGCGCTTCCAGAAGGACCAGAACCTGGACGTGGACGGCAAGATTGGAGCGCTCTCGCTGATGGCACTTGGACTAGGACCGAAGCGAGGGGCGGCCGCGGCGGAGAATTTATCTCCAGGAACGAAGCCCGAGCCAGTCGACCCGCCGCCGGTGGCGCAGCCGGAAACTCCGGAACTGCCGCCGGGCGTGCCGCCGGAGAAGTAGATTCCTGGGCTTGGTCTTACCCTTTGGCGAAATACAAAGCCGTGGCGCGTTCCAGCTCGGATTTCGTCATCATGGGGGGACGGCCTTCGTAGCGTCCGATCGAATTCAAAATCGTACAGATGTCGGAAGGATAGCAGGCGCGGAGTTCGGTGCGGCCTTCGCGCAAGCACAACTTGCGGAGGTATTCGGCGCTATCCGGTTCGGCTTCCATGTTGCGGGCTTTTACCACGCGCTCAAAGATCTGATCGAAAGAGTTCTTGTCCACCGCCTCCACCAGAATCTTGTTGTGGATACGCCGGAGGAAGGCCTCGTCGGCGAGATCCGACGGTTCCAGGTTGGTGGAGAATACCACCATGGTCTCAAACGGGATCTGAAACTTTACGCCGTAGCGCAGCGTCAGGTAATCCACGCGGCGGTCCAGGGGCACGATCCAGCGGTTCAGCAAGTCGCGGGGCGACATGAGCTGGCGGCCAAAGTCGTCGATCAGCAGGATGCCGTTGTTGGCCTTCATTTGCAAGGGCGCGGCATAAATGCCGGAGCTCTCATCCAGGCGCATGTCGAGCATACTGGGGATCAGTTCGCCGCCCACCAGAATGCAGGGCCGTTTGCAGACCACCCAGCGCTGATCGATGTCTTCATCATCATGATCGATGGCGTGATGCACGACGGGATCGTAAAGACTGATGATCTGGTTGTCTACCTCGACGGCATAGGGGATCAGGATGGAATCCTTGTACACGCGCAGCATTCGTTCCGCGAGACTGGTTTTTCCGTTGCCGGTGGGGCCGTAGATGAAAATCGAATTCTGCGAAATAATGGCCGGACCAAGCTGATCCAGCATGCGGTCGGAAACAATCAGGTCGGAAAATGCGTTGCGCAGGATTTCGCGGTCCACGTTGACCTTGGCAGCCTGTGCTTTGACGGCGGCTTGGTACTCGTTGAGCGACACCGGGCAGGCGCCGGCATATTGGGAAATTTGGAGGCGCTCATTGCCGTATTGTTTCCCGGCCGCCGACAGCACAAAGTTATAGTCATTGCCGGTCATTCCCTTGACTTCGACCAACTGGAGCTGGCGCATGTGTTTGAAGGCCTGGTCCACGATGGGAACGGAAACCCGCAGGGCGCGGCTCAAACTGTTCAAATTGCAGTAGCCCTCGATCAGCATGCGGCGGACTACCAGATCCAACACCAGGTTTTCGGAAATGCCCAGTTCGGCGAAGTTCTGCGGGATGGCCGGAGCAAAGGCGGTCCTGACGGGGGCATAGGTGAGCATGGTGAACGGTCCTCTACGGGTCTATCGGCGGAAGACGCCGGGGAGTTTACGGAAAGATTGCACGTTCCAGCCGGGGGAAACGTCTATCGTATGATTGGTCTAGCTGATTGGTTAACGAGTGCTGAAGTGCGTCCAAATTCTGATCTTCACGTGGCTGGGGGCGGCTCCGTGCGTGGCCGCGGAGGCCGCGCAGCGCTGGTTTGAGGCCGGCGAACGGGCCGCGCGGTCCGGCGACAGTTTGCGGGCGCTGATTTTGTATGCGCAGGCGGCCAGGCTGGAACCTTCGAATACGCTTTACGCGCAGAGGCGTGCCGCGCTGCAGAATTCCCCGCTAGCGAGGCCCGTCGCACCCATTCCCGACCCAGCTCAGGAGACGCTGGAATCGCAGTTGCGGGCCGAAGGCATTCTGGATACGCCCGATCTGCCCAGCGCTCCGCCACCCAGTCTGGAGCCGGATCCAGGCACGAGGAGTTTTGATCTGCGAGCCGAAGCGCAGGCCCTGTTCGAGCAAGTCGCGGGAGCGTACGGCATCAAAGTTGTGTTTGACGGCGCGTATCAGGCTGCCGCTCCGGTGATTCGCTTTCGCATTGCCGAGGCGACCGGCGCGGAGGCCTTGCGGGCTCTGTCGGCGGCGACGGATTCCTTCCTGGTGCCCGTCGCGCAGCATGTTGCGCTGGTGGCGCGCGACACCACTCAAAAGCGCCAGGAACTCACGCCGACGATGGCGGTGGCTGTGCCGATTCCCGAGCGGCTTTCGGTGCAGGAAGCGCAGGAAATCGTTACAGCCGTTCAACAGATGCTGGAGCTGCGGCGGATCAGTCTGGATGCCGCCAAGCGCGTGGTCTACTTTCGCGACTCGGCGCCGAAGGCGATCGCCGCGCGGCGGATCTTCACGAACTTATCGCGAGGGCGCGCCCAGGTGGAAGTCGACGTCGAGTTCATCTCCGTGGCGCGGAGTTCCAGCCTCCATTACGGGCTGAGCCTTCCCACGTCTTCCTCCATTATTAATTTCGGCAAGGGCTTGGGAAACGTCGTCCAGAATACGGGCCGCGCGTACTACGCGTTTGGCGGCGGCGCGAGCCTGCTGGGGTTAGGCATCGCCGATGCGGCCGCCTTTGCAACGTTGACGAAGAACACTTCGGATACGGTTCTGCGTTCGGAAATTGTCGCGCTGGACGGGCAACTTGCTTCGCTGCATGTGGGGAACCGTTACCCGGTGGTCTCGGCTAGTTTTTCCGGAGTCGGTGGAGGGCCCGCCCCGAATACGGGACAGTTCTCCACAGTGCAATTTGTGGATCTGGGTCTGCTGCTGAAAGTGACTCCGGTGGTGCATGAGAACAACGAAGTGACGCTGGACGTGGACGCACAGTTTAAGACCTTGGGCAGCCGCAGCGTGAACGGCATTCCGGAAATTGCCAGCCGGCAATATCAGGGAAAGGTCCGGCTCGGCGGCGGGCAGTGGGCCGTGGTCGCCGGACTGCTTTCGTCGGTCGAATCGGACAGCACGAATGGCGTTGCTGGAGTGGCCAAAGTGCCCGGGCTCGGCAACCGGCAGCGCGACCGGGATGTCAGTGAGACCTGGATCGTGCTGAAGCCGCGTGTAGTTTCGCTGCCACCTTGGGAAACCCCCACCGCGCCGATGTGGACCGGCACGGAGACGCGTCCGCTCACGGGGTTCTAGAGGCCTTCTCCACGGGCCCCCTTGGGCCGGATTCCGAATAGTGCGGTCCCGACACGGACGTGCGTGGCGCCTTCTTCGATGGCCGCTTCGAAATCATGCGACATGCCCATGGAAAGTTTCTCGATGCCGTGCGCCCGGCCTAGCGTAGCCAACCGCCGGAAATAGGGGCGGGATGTTTCCGCGTCATCGCTCCACGGCGGCATGGTCATCAAGCCGCTGAGACGCAGGTTCCGGCAGGCGCGAATGGCGTCAATCACTGCCGGGAGTTCATCCGGCGCGGCTCCCGCCTTTGCTTCTTCCTCTGACAACTTCACTTCGATCATGACATCCAGGGGCGTGGCATTGTCTGGCGTGGCATTGTCTGGTGTGGCATTGTCTGGCGTGGCATTGTCTGGCGTGGCATTGTCTGGCGTGGCATTGTCTGGTGTAGCATTGTCGTTCAAACGCCGCGCGAGTTTCGCGGAATCCACGGTTTCAATGACGTGAAAGATCTGGGCGGCGGCGCGGGCCTTGTTGCTCTGTAGGTGGCCGATGAAATGAAACGTGGCATCGGCCAGATCCTTCACGGCGGCATGCTTGGTCTCAAACTCCTGCACGTAGTTCTCACCAAAGTGCCGCAGGCCCAGGCCGTAAGCTTCGCGGATCACTTCCGCCGAAAACTTCTTGGTGACCGCGACCAGTGTGACGTCGGACCGCTTACGTCCCGCGCGGGCTGCCGCCGCGTGGATGCGTTGTTCTACTTGCTGGAGGCGTTCGGGAAGAGATAGCACGCTGTCTCTCGCAGTATAGCGGGGGCCGCGTTGGGGCTCAATTCGTGGCCCATCTTCTCCAGAAGCAACAATTGATGGCGCGCGGGGATGGCAGCCAGCGCCGTCTGCATCTCCCGCGGGTTTCCGAAAGGATCGCGAGTGCCGTGCACAAACAACGAGGGTGTTCGCAGGCCGGGGAAATGCTGCGTGCGGAGCTGGTCGGGTTTGCGCGGGGGATGCAGCGGGTAGGACAGCAGCAGCAAACCGTCCACAAGATCCGGAGACTCCGCCGCGAGCATCGCCGACTGGCGGCTTCCATAGGAGTGGCCACCCAGTAGGACAAACTCGGGCGTAATGTCGCGCATCGCTGCCGCCGCGCGGGCAAGACCTTCGCGATCGCGTTCGGCGGAGCCGGGCCGCGGCGGGCCACTGGGATGCTCCTGGCGATACGGCAAATCGCAACGCAGCACGTGGAAACCCGCGCCTGCGAACGCTTCTGCCACGGCAACGAGCAATGGCGACTCGCAGTTCGATCCAGCACCGTGCGTGATCACCAGGCCCGCGCCGTTTGTAGTCACCGGAGCGTAGAGCCAGCCACGCACCAGTTCCCGCTCAAAGTGTTTCGTAGGCGATCTCTCCTTTGCCCCACACGGTCTGGCGCCCCACGCCGGCCCAGCGGGCGACTTCCAGATAAGGAATAAACTCCGCCAGCTCGCCCTCGTATTCGGCGCTGCCAATGAATCCACCGAGAGAATGACGTTGGCCGGTGGCGCGGCTCGTGCGTTCGGCGGCGACGTGCGTAAGCTCACAGCGGGTCATGGCTACGCGTTCCGCGCGCTCGCCGAAGGTTTTAAAGTCGATGTCCAGCGGGCCGGGTCCGTAGAGTTGGCGCAAAGTGCTGATGCGGTCGCGGATACGAGCCAGCAGGGTTCCAAATTCGGGCCGATCGGCGCCTTTCAATTCCGTGGGAGTCAAGAAGTGAATGCGCAGCCGGTTCACGGGATGCGAGTCTCCGGCAAGAGGCAGACGGAGCGGTTCCGTTCCCTCGACGGATTGGATTTCAAAAGCGTCGATGAGCCGCATGGCGCGGATGAAGAGCTCGGTGCCGGGCGTAAACACGTTCATACCGATGTTCCGATCATCGATCCCATGGGCTTCGCGCAGGCGGAACACGAACGGGCGCGGAGGATCGGCCAATCCACTGGGGCCACCCGACGAAGAGGACGGTGCAAAGAAACGTCGGTAGTCGTCCTGGTTGAGCTGCTTCAGTGCGCTGCCGAACGCCCCACGCAGCAGGTTGGGAGTGAGCGGAGCCGTGCCTCGGGGCGTGACGCGAAAACGAAGTGGGTAAAGATCGAAGGTGGCGCTCATCGCTATAGACACAAGGCGCAAATACGGGGCCGCAAGGGCATTATAAACGCCGCCCGTATACTAGTAGGAATGGCCTTTCGGCTTGGAATTGATTATCAGCCGCGGGGCGATCAGGGCACGGCCATCGACGCGTTGATGCGCGGCCTGAAGGATGGCGAGCAGCACCAGGTGTTGCTGGGAGTCACCGGCTCCGGCAAGACCTTCACGATGGCCAAGGTGATTGAGGCCAGCGACCGTCCGGCGCTGGTGTTGGCTCACAATAAGACCCTCGCGGCGCAACTATACCAGGAATTCAAGAGCTATTTCCCATCCAATGCGGTCGAATATTTTGTCAGCTACTACGACTACTACCAGCCGGAAGCCTACATTCCCGCGGGCGATGTCTACATCGAAAAAGAAGCCACCATTAACGACGAGTTGGACAAACTACGGCTCTCCGCCACGCGTTCCCTATTTGAACGCCGCGATTGCGTAATTATCGCCAGCGTGAGCTGCATCTACGGCATCGGTTCGCCCGACGCTTATTACGGGATGCTGCTGATGCTCGAAAAAGGGCAGAAGATCACGCGGGAAGAAATCACGCGGAGGCTGGTTGAAATCCTGTACGAGCGTAACGAAGGCGATTTCCGCCGCGGAACGTTTCGTGTGCGCGGTGACGTGGTTGAACTGTATCCGACGTATGACGATTACGCCTACCGCATTTCGCTGTGGGGCGATGAAATCGAATCCCTGGAGCAGGTCGATACACTGACAGGCCAGGTGCAGCAGACTTACCTGCGGCTGCCGATTTATCCCAAGACCCACTACGTGATGCAGCCGGCCACGAAGGAAGCGGCCATGCGCAGCATCGAGAATGAGCTGCAGTGGTGGAAGGGCGAGCTGGAAAAGGAAGGGAAGAGAATCGAGGCACAGAGACTCTGGCAGCGCACCCGATTTGATCTGGAGATGATCAAGCAGATCGGTTACTGCCACGGGATCGAAAACTATTCGCGGCATTTTTCCGGGCGCCTGCCGGGGCAGGCCCCGCCGACGCTGCTGGATTACTTGCCGCACGACGCGCTGATGTTCATTGATGAGAGCCATCAGACCATCCCGCAGATCGGCGGGATGTTTCACGGCGACCGCTCACGGAAAGAGCAACTGGTCAAGTACGGTTTCCGGTTGCCGAGTGCCCTCGACAACCGGCCGCTCACCTTTGAGGAATTCGAGAATCGCATCAATCAGGCAGTTTATGTTTCCGCCACGCCCGGGCCCTACGAGTTGACGAAAACCGGCGGCGCGGTCATCGAGCAGATCATCCGCCCCACCGGGCTTGTCGATCCCGAGGTCGATATCCGCCCTATTCGCGGGCAAGTGGACAACTTGCTGCACGAAATCCGGCTGCGCGCTGAGAAAGACGAGCGCGTATTGGTGACCACGCTGACCAAACGCATGGCGGAGGATCTGGCCGAGCATTATACAGAGGCAGGGGTGAAGTGCGCCTATCTGCATTCGGAAGTTTCAACGCTCGATCGCGTCAAGATTTTACGCGACTTGCGCCGTGGCACTTACGACGTTCTGATCGGCGTGAATCTCTTGCGCGAAGGGTTGGACTTACCGGAAGTCTCGCTGGTGGCGATCCTGGATGCCGACAAAGAAGGATTCCTGCGCTCAGCCGGCTCCTTGATTCAGACCATGGGCCGGGCGGCGCGTCATCTGAACGGCCGTGCCATCCTCTACGCGGATGTGATGACGGCTTCGATGCGCCGCGCGATTGACGAGACCAATCGCCGCAGAACAGTACAAACGGCCCATAACACGGCCCACGGAATTGTGCCACAATCCATCATTAAACCGATTGATTCGAATCTGGTGGCCATCGCGGAGGGTGACTACGTGACCGTGCCGCTGGAGCTGGAAGACGATCCCACGGCGGTGGTGGCTCCGGAGCAGAGGGAACAATATTTGACGGATTTGGAAGGGAAAATGCGGGAGGCGGCCAAGCGATTTGAGTTTAAACAGGCCGCCGCATTGCGGGACCGGATCAAGGAACTGAAGAGCCGGGCGGTCACGGATGTTTTCCAGAGTTTAGACACATGACATGAAGGCCGGCAAGCAGTGGGGGCTGGTCGGCGCGGGTGGCGTCAACCAGTCATTCGTGGCTGGAATGCCCGCGTTGCTCGGGCGGCTGGGTCCGGTCAAGGGTTCTTCGCTACGCATCTCCCGGCGCATCGCGAATGGATTTTCCGCGGGTGACGCGATTGCGCGCTACAGGGAGCTACAGCCCTGCGGCTGCATTTGGATCATGGCGCCGGAAGATACGCTGGACCGGCTGACGGCCGAAATGGCCGAGGAGGTCCGCTTACGGGACAAGATGGTCGTGGTTTGCGGCGCCCTGGGGGATAGCCAGCGCTTCAGCCCGCTGCGATCGGCCGGCGCGCGGATCGCAACACTGAATTGCGTTCCCGAAGCGGATGAACGGGTTTTTGTGGCGGAAGGCCATCCGGCGGTGCTGGCGATGTTGCGCAAGGATCTCGCATCGGATGGCCGTAAGTTGATCGAACTCCGGCCCGGCAAGAAGGCCTTGTATCTTTCCGGGATTCACCTGGGGGCGCATCTACTGACGCCTTGGATCGCGGGCGCCGCCGAGAGTTTTCGCGCCGCCGGATTTTCCCGCGCTGAAGCGATCCGCTTGACGCAAGCGCTCGGATCCAACGCACTGCGAGGTTACGCCATGGCCGGCGACAGAGCCTGGAGCCATGCCGGCGCGGAGCCTTTAGCGCGGACTATCGACGCGGGAATGGACACGATTCGCACGGCGGATCCCTGGCTCGCGGCACTGCATGGCGTTAGCGCTGAGCTATTGCGGGGCCTGGCCCGCAAGAAGATTTCTTCAGCCGCCGCGGCCAAACTGTCAGTCAAATTGGTGGCCAGGAAAGCTTCGTAATCCGGGATCTACTTCTTTACGTCGCGATGCGTTTCCTTGGCGCGGAAACCGGCGGCGGCCAGGCGCTTGCGGATCTCGCCGGCGATGAGCACGCTGCGGTGGTGACCGCCGGTGCAGCCGAACGAAATCGTCAAGTAGCTCTTGCCTTCGGAAATGTAGTGCGGCAGCAGGTAAATCAGCAGATCCGAGATTCGTTGGATAAACTCCGCCGTTTGCGGAAACGAACGGATGTAGCGGGCCACCCCGGGATTCTTGCCGGTCAGGTGTTTGAACGCCGGAATGTAATTCGGATTGGGCAGGAAGCGCACGTCGAAGACCAAGTCGCTATCGGCGGGAACGCCGTGGCGGTAGCCGAAGCTGTTGACCTGCACCAGAATTTCCGGGACTCCCCGCTTTTCCCCAAAGGTGCCGTGGATGGTCTCCCGCAATTCGTGCACGTTGAACTTGGTGGTGTTGATGATGGGGTCAGCGAGGGCGCGAATGGGAGCCAGCCGCTCGCGCTCGCGGCGGATGCTGGCGGTGACGCTCTGCCCCGTGCCGAGCGGATGGGGCCGGCGCGTTTCGCTGAAGCGGCGGATGAGCGAAGACTCGTCGGCTTCCAGGAAGATCAGCCGTGTAGGAACCTGACGGTGGATGCGTTTGAACAAGGCGGGGAAGCGCTCCAGCGCGGTTCCTTCCCGGATATCCACCACCAGCGCGGCGCGCCGGATGTTGGGAGCCACCTTGGCCAGCTCCGCGAACTTGGGAATGAGATCGATAGGCAGGTTGTCGACGGAATAGTAGCCCAGATCCTCCAGAGCCTTGAGCACCGTGCCTTTTCCGGAACCGCTGAGTCCCGTGATGATCACCAGTTCGGTATTCGGCGGGCCCGCTGCCGAGTTTGTCATGATCTCAGGATTCTATCAGGTCGAAATGGCCGTCGCGGCGGCGAACCAGCATGTGGACTGACTCTCTATCGGCATCGCGGTAGACCAAATAATCGCGACCGTCTTCCATTTGCAGCACGGCTTCTTCCAGCGTGATCGGTTTGCGGCGTTGATGCTGGTTGGCTTGGAAAATGCGCGGGGAGGCGTTGGAAGTCTTCGCCGAAGCCTTACGCGGCTTCGCTTCCGGCGCCGTGGCTTTCGCGGCCGCGCCTTTCAGGGATCCTGAGCGGCGTGTAGTGGCCCGCCATTTCTCCACTTGGTGGAGAACCTGTTTCTCGACTTTCGTCAAAGCCTCCGTCAACGCGGTGAACAGATCGGTGTCAGAGGCTATTCCCACCATTTGGCGGTCATGCAGACGAACGGTAATTTCGGCCTTGTGTAAATGCCGTTCGGCCGAAACCACCACGTGTGCCTGCTTTTCTCCCCGCCCGTCCACTCGCGTGGCGAGCTTGGCGAACCTGCCGTCCAACTTCGTCCGCAACGCGGCGGGCAGCTTCTGAATTCCCCGGTAACTAACTTTCATGATGCTTCTGTCTCTCCGTCTATTTGCGAATCCGGCGTTGGTGCGTGGAGGGAATCCGCATATCTTCGCGATACTTAGCCACGGTACGGCGGGTTACCTGAATGCCTTCGGCTTGCAGCCGTTCCGTGATGTGTTCGTCGGTGAGGGGGTGTTGGGGGTCCTCCTCTTCGATCATTTTCTTCACCCGGCGCTTCAAGATCAGAAGCGGAGTGGCGCCGCCCGACGGTCCTTGCACTGCCTCCGAGAAGAAATAACGCAGTTCAAAGATGCCTTGCGGCGTATGCGCGTACTTGCTGGAAACGGCGCGGCTCACGGTGGAAGGATGCACGCCGATTTCTTCGGCGACTTCCTTGATCATCATGGGCTTCAAGCAGTCGATGCCGTCCTCGAGAAACTCCATTTGCCGCCGGACAATCGATTGGCAAACCTTCAGGATGGTCTGCCGGCGCTGCTCGATATTCTTCATGAGCTGGATGGCGCTGGCATAACGTTCCTTCACGTAGTTGCGCACATCCTTGTCGGGTTCCTGACTGCGGTCCAGCATGTGCCGGTACTGCGAGTTCAGGCGCAACTGCGGCACGTCGTCGTCATTGAGCTGAATCAGGTAATCGTCGCCATCCTTGGAGATGTAGACGTCCGGTTCCACGGTCCGCGCACCTTGGCCCGAATAGCGCAGGCCGGGGCGGGGGTCCAGATGGCGGATCACGTATACGGCGATCTCAACATGCTCGGCTGGCCGGCGCAGGACTTTCGCGAGTTCCCGGAATTGCCGGTTTTCCAGAAGTTTCAGGTGATTCGCAACGATATTCCAGGCGACTCCGCCTATCCCGTTCCGGCTTTCGATCTGCAGCAGCAGGCACTCGCGCAAATCCGCGGCGCCCACGCCCGCCGGATCCAGGGTATGGATGACGCGCAGCGCTTCCGCCACATCGGCATCCGCATGGCCCTCGGCGGCCGCGATTTCCGCCGCCGTGGACGTCAGATAGCCGTTTTCATCCAGGTTTCCCAGAATGGTCTCAGCGGCATCGCGAACCGCTTCACTGAGGGCGACCAGGGCGAGCTGCGAAAGCAGGTGATCGCTGAGCGTTACCGGTGACGACAGGAAAGTTTCAAACGAAGGCTTTTCGTTGATCTCCGATGCCGGACTCTTGAACCCGGGGTCCAGGTAGTCTTCGAAATACGAGCCGAAGTCGATTTCATCGAAGGGGTCGGTTGCCGCCTTGGCCTCTGGAATTTCCGCCGCCTCCGCGGGCGTGCTTCCGGCCTCGCTATCCCTCATTGCGTCGCTGGAGGCCGCGCCGCCGGCCATAGCGGCCGGCTCGAACTCGGCCTCCGTGCCCTCGATGTCCGGGGGGCCCGCGGTCACTTCCAGGATAGATTGATCCGCCGGGTTTGCCGTACGTTCTTCGGCCGCCTCCAGCAGGGGGCGCAGTTCTTCAGGACTGAGTTCTTCGCCGCCATCCGCGCCTTCTTCCAGCACGGGGTTCTGGGCGACTTCGGCGGAAATCATCTCCTTGAGTTCCAGCCGGTTCAATTGCAGCAGGCTGACCATCTGGACCAAGCCAGGGGTCAGAATTTGCTTTTGCGCAATCCTAACCTGCAGCCGCTGCGATAACGAGCCCATAACTGTTCCCATCCTAGCACCGCTTAGCATGTAAATGGCCAAAAATGGACCTTAGAGGAACATTCTTCTTCTCCGTGAGACGCGCTATAATAGCCGTTTCCGATGCGCTATCTGTCCGCTCATGCGCAACACATCGGATCGCGCCGCTACCAACAGGATTCCTTTGGTTTCGCGGACCCCGGCGACGGCGATTTTCTGGCCCACGGGGGTTTTTTGGCCGTCCTCTGCGATGGGATGGGAGGCATGGAGCACGGCGACGTGGCCAGCGAGACCGCGGTGCGCGCCATGCTGGATGCGTATGCCCGCAAGACGCCCGCGGAGAGCATCCCGGCCGCGCTCGAGAGAAGCGCGCGGGAAGCCAACCAGCGGGTCATTCAGGCAGCGCTAAAGCTTGGGCTGCGCGAGGGTGTGGGCACGACGCTGGTGGCTTCGGTGACCCACGGACAGTCGCTGTACTTTATTTCGGTCGGCGATAGCGCTGTCTATCATGTCCACGCGGGCGAAGCGCGGATGCTCAACCGCCCGCACGTGTTCGCGAACCTGCTGGATGAGGCCTCGGCCATGGGCAAGATTTCATCGCTGGATGCCGAACGCCACCCCGAGCGGGAAGCACTCACCAGTTACATAGGAATCCGGGTTCTCGAGGAAATTGACTACAACACGGAGGCCTGGCCGCTGGCCGAGGGCGACGCCATTTTGCTGGCCAGCGACGGGATGTTCAAGACCCTGGATGCCGGTGAAATTACGTTGTGTCTCACCGGCCATCCCGAGTCATGGCCGCGGGCCCTGGTGGAGCGGACCTTGGCGCGGAAGAGTCCCGGCCAAGACAACGTCACGGTGGTGTCCATCGCGCCTGCGTCCGCGGCTCTGGGCGAATGGGCGCCGCGGACGGAGGAAAGCCCGCATCCCGGGGATGCGCCCGCAACTCCGGCCCCCAGGAACTGGCTAGTGGCCGGGATGTTCCTGTTGCTGGTCGCGATCGGAGTGGGCGGCTACTGGTATTTTTCAGGAAACTGACGTTCTACTCGCCGCGCGGTTCCGCTTGCTTTACCTCTACACGGCGGGGGCCTTGCGCCGGGTTTCCGGCTGCCGCCGGTTTGGATTCACCGCTCGTCTTGGCATTGTTCATGGCGCTGCCATTCACCGCGATGTTGTTCACCACGCGCGTAGCGCCGGCGGTCCTGGCCATGCGCGTCGCCGAGCCCTTGTGTTGCGCCACGCCGGTTGTGCCCTCCCAGTAAGCGACTCCACCCTGTACGCGAATCGTGAACCCGTCCTTGCCGATCTTAGACCGGGCCAACTTGGTGCGAATTGCGTTCTCGATGTCTTTATCCTGCTGCGCGGAGTTTTGTGGATTGGCGCTGGGGGCCGGCTTAGGCGGGGCTTTTGTCTGCGCAGTGGGCGTCTGCGCGCCCAAACTCGCCACGAGAAAGAAAAAGGCCAGGATCAGCGGATTCATGCTCTATTAGTCCGCGAACCCCGCCAAAATTCTCAGTCCAAGCGGTGACTTCCGAACTCCAGCGCCAATGAATGTTGGCGAGAATTTCCAGCCGCGGCAGCACAATAGTTCCGTTTGCCGCTATGCGGGGCCTAGAACACGATTCATCAGCATGCGCGATGATGTAGCCTTGCCCCGAGCCCCCATTCCAGATATGCTCCGATGTATGAAGAAAGCGTTTTTTTGCCTGGCCGTTCTGCTTGCCGCTGTTCCCGGAATCGCCCAGCAGGGTAAAGCCCGCCCGCCAAAGACTCCACGTTTGTACGTATTCGATTGCGGGACGCTGTATGCGACCGACACGTCCAACTACCAGCTCAAGAAGGAAGAAGTGGCCACCGCCACCATGTCCATGCTGTGCTTCCTGATCGCCCATCCGAAGGGAAACCTGATCTGGGACGCGGGCGCGATCCCCGACGTTAGTTTTAAGGGCGGCGAGGGCACGATGCGCAATTCCAAATCGACCAAGACGCTGACGGCGCAAATGGCGGAAGCCGGTTATAGCCCCGCCGGTATCAAGTATCTGGCGCTTTCGCACTTTCACTGGGATCACGTGGGGAACGCGAATCTGTTTGCGAACGCGACGTGGCTGACGCCGAAGGCCGAACGCGACGTGATGTTTGGCGACCCGCCGTCTCCGCGAACCGAGCCCGCCAGCTTCAGCGCGCTCAAGAACAGCAAGACGGTTTTCCTCAGCAAAGACGAGTACGATGTCTTCGGCGATAAGACGGTCATCATCCGGGCGGCTCCGGGCCACTCACCGGGGCATCAGGTGCTGTATTTGAAACTGGCGAAGACCGGGCCGCTGGTGCTGAGCGGTGACCTCTATCACTATCCGGAGGAGCGGACGCTGAACCGGGTCCCCACGACGGAATTCAACGCCGGGCAGACGGTTACGTCGCGCGCGGCGGTGGAAGCCTACATCCAGAAGACCGGCGCCCCCATCTGGATCCAGCACGACTTTACCGGCAGCGCGAAACTCAAAAAGGCCCCACAGTTTTACGAATAGCGCAAGACCGCTCTCGTTGTCTCCCGCGGAATCGTCTAGGGTCCGACGCACAGATTGGGAACTGAGAGCCGGGAAAAGAGATGCGGGGAGGCAACGGCCGATGAAGGATACTGCTCCAAGGCTTGTTTGAAATCGGGATGGTTGAACGCCGTCCGGAAATGAGCGACGGACTCCCATACCGCGTAGTTCATCAACACTGTGCTGCCGGCGATTCCCTGGTGGAGCTGCGTGGAGATGAAACCCGGCTGTTGTTTCATCCAAGCCGCGTCCTGTGCCCACGCTTCGAGAAGGGCCGGAACATCTGCTTCGGCGACCTGAAAAATATTCACCAGAATCACCGGCGATTGCTCGGCGCGCAGCTGCTGGAAAATAGGCACGCCGGCATCCATGGGTTTCAATTGAAGCATGCGGGGCTCCTGGCGAAATGTACTTGCGAAATAAGCGTGGCGGCGGACCTGCCCGCCGCCAATGCGGCTACTGTAACGGGAGCGATCCCAGGTACGCCGAGATCGCGATGATGTCTTCCTCGGACAGTTTCGCCACTACTTTCTTCATGAGCGCGGCGGCGGTGCCGGCGCTCGATCCGTTCTGCAGGCAGATGAGTTGGCGGGCGACGTAGACGGGCTGCATGCCGGCGATTCTAGGCACTTCGCCGAGACCCTTGAGGTCATCGCCGTGGCAGATGGCGCATGCGATGGTCTTGCCGGAGCCGCCGGTTTTCACCAGCGCTTCCCCTTTTTCGATGCTGCCGGGCGGCACGTAGGCGATATAGCCGGAGTGCGGATCGCGAAGTTGTGTCCGCATGGCGTCTTCCGGGACTTGAATGATGCGGCTGCCGATCGGTTCGGTGCCGCCCCCGGGAAGCGGGATGCGGTGCCGCCCCGCCGTGTTGACGTAGGTCTTCGGCGGCGTGGCGGTCTCGATCACTTTCACGAAAGTGCTGGGCTTGAGCGCCGCGTAGTATTCGGCCGACCGCCGCACGTCCTCATCGGAGGTGGCCTTCGCAATGGGTCCCATGCGCGAGTCATCCTTACGGGCGCCGCTCTTGAAATAGTTCATCTGGCGGATCAGGTATTCGACCGGGAGGCCCGCGATATCCGCCGCTTCGGGATGCCCTTGGCCGGACATGAGATGGCAGGAGCCGCAGGCCATTATCGCCACTCCGGCTTCGCCCTTGACGATGCGAGGGGCGGGGCCGTGCTCAGTGGGGAACCAGTCGGGCGGATTGGCATTGCCGGCGATCTTGGCGGCATCGTACTCGACTGGGCTGCCGGGGACGCGCACGACGCCCTTGGGTTCGGGGCTCCCCGGCGGCTGGACCTTATCGGGAATGTTGAACGCCCAGGAGGGCAAGCCGTTGGGCACGGTCAAAGGCGTTTGCGCCGGACCGACCAACGCCACCAGCAACACAAGAGACGGAACTGCAATCCAGGTCTTCATAAGCGTTCAAACTCGATGGTGCGATCTCCCTCTGATTCCCCCCCCGCGGTCCGCTAGAACAGTTCCACGTTAAAGGCGAGCCAGGGCTTGCCGGGGATGTCCTTGAACCAGTGCACGGCGCCGGCGGGAATGACAATGATGCTGCCCTTGTCCAGGGCAAAGGTCTCGCCACCCGCGACCGTCTGGCCAGGAAATTTGACGGTGTCACCTTCGTCGACGCCTGCCGCCTTTCCGGACATTTTGCCGCCCGTCACCAACGTGGCATTTCCTTCCAATACATAAAAGATATGGATCTTGGTCTTATGGAATTCAGGATCCTGTTTGCGTTCCTTGCGGCGCACCGTCACCTTGTAGCTGGAAGCGCCCTTGAACATCGGATTCTTCTTCGAGTCCAGCAGTTCGCCCAGAACTCCGTTGGTGCCGTTGGGGCTGGCGGGATCGATTCCGAACGCTTTCTTCACCTGTTCGGCGCTGTAGAAGGAAACCTTCTGGCTGCCCGCGTTATTCTGCGCTGTGACGGGCAGAATCCCGATTGCCAGCACTAGTAGGCCCAATATTTTCGGCGTTGTGCGCATAGTTAAATTTTCTCCTTGATACCGACCCATGGTTATTCCTGTCCAGAGATGCCTTCCGGCATGGAGGCAGTATACACCCACCGGTTGCCGCCATGTGAATACGGCCAGTGGATAGGGGACCCGCACCCGTGAGAGAACTATCGGTCAACACTGTGCCGTTTATCAGGATCTATAGGGGACCCGGTTTTCTTGGACACAGATTAGGGAATCTGAGCAAGATCCAAGGAGACTGAAAGTAATGGCAGATGAAACAAGAGAGACGAACGGTTC
>CAMAVI010000059.1 GCA_945861625.1 Candidatus Sulfopaludibacter sp. SbA3 | reverse complement strand
TGTTCATGATGTGGTTTATGAACCGCGCCTTGCAGGTGCCGGGCGTTCCACAGACTACGGCGACCATCACGCAGCGGCGTCCGGATCCCCGCTACTATGAGCGGCGGCAGGTGACCAACAGTTCGAACGGATACTTCGATGCCGCGCGCGTGACGGTGAAGGCGGCATCCTGGCACGGCTTCACGGGTGAGGCTGCCTATTGGTTCAGCAAGGCGCTGGATTCCGGCAGCACGTATACGAACATGGCCGCCGGCGACGAGGCGCGGCAGGGGTACGCGCAATCCCAGGATCTGGTCGCCAAGGATTTAAAAGGTCCCAGCGCGTTCGATCAGTCACACGCCTTCATGGTGCGTTTTCAATACGCGCTGCCGAGCTTACGCAATTCCGGCCGCTTGCTGAGCGGCGTGGCCAGCGGCTGGCAGGTTTCCGGCGTATTCCTGGCCAAGACCGGCCTTCCCTTCACCGTCATCTCCGGCTCCGATGGCCCTGGGTCGGGAAACGTGGATGGCAGCAACGGGGATCGCCCGAACATTCTGGATCCCAGCATCCTGGGCCGCAGGATCGACCACCCGGATACATCGCGCCTGCTGCTGGCGCGCTCGGCTTTCAGCTTCATCACTCCAGCCGATCAACGAGGCACGATTGGCTCGAACACCTTCCGGCGCGACAACATCCGGAATATGAATGCGTCGCTTTCGCGTTCCTGGGCGTTTCACTCCGATTGGCGCACGACCCTGCGCGTCGAATCGATTAATCTCTTCAACACGCCGCAGTTCGCCGACCCGAATCCCGACTTGAGTTCGCCCTCGTTCGGCAAGATCACCAACACGCTCAACGACGGGCGGAGCTTCCAGTTCACGTTGCAGCTTCAGTTCTAATTTTTCGGGAGGCCGACGCCGCTGTCCCAGGCCTTGGTCAGGATGGGTTTGATCACGCCGGCGAATTCCGGATAGGCGGTTGCATCCGGGCGGAAATGCAGTCTGTCCGGCAGGAACAGTTCATCCCGCACCTTGCCTTGCGCGTCGAACAAGACTGGATTTAGGTCGATGAATCCAGTACTGGGCGTCGAGCGGCAGAAGCGTTCCATTTCCTGGTTGACGGCATCCACAACGTTCCAGCGCGCGCGCTTCTCCGGAGCTTTCTGGATCGCCGTGTAGTAGAAGAACGTGTTCGGCAATTTCTGGTGGAGGAGCCGGGCAAAGCGCTGGGTGCGCTCGACGATGGATTCTTCGTCTTCCCCGATGCTGACGTCGTTACTGCCACAGTAGTAAACCACGATGCGCGGACGATGGCGGAACACCATCTGTTCGATTCCGTTCAGCATGTCCTGCGTCACTGTGCCGGGAATGGCCCGGTTTAAAACAGGAAGCGGCGCCATGTGTTCATTCAAACGTCTCCAGAAGGCAAAGATACTGCTGCCGACAAAGACGATCCCCTGGCTTTGCGGAGATTGACCCCTCGCCAGGCTGCTGGTCAAGCAACCGGCCGCGAGCGCAAAGAGAGTCCGCCGGCGCATGACTATTCAGCGGCGAGATACGCCTGATAGTCCGCGGCGGAAAGTAGCCGCGCGATCTCATCGGGCACGGAGAGTTTGATCCTGGCGATCCACCCATCGGTGTGCGGCGCGGAGTTGAGGAGCTCCGGCTTGGTGGCAAGCTGGTCATTGACCGCGATCACTTCACCGGACACGGGCGCAAAAATCTCACTCGCCGCTTTCACGGATTCGACGACAGCAAAACTCTTACCCTGCTCAACGTGCGTGCCGACTTTGGGCACTTCGACATACACAATGTCGCCTAGCTCATGCTGGGCATGATCCGTGATACCAATGGTGCCGGTGCCGTCTTCGACCAACACCCATTCGTGTTCCTTGGTATAGCGGTAGTTTTCCGGATACATGATTCTCTACCTCGCTCGCTTATAGAAAGGCATCGGCACCGTGACTGCCTCCACCGCGCGGCCGCGCACCGAGACTTCCAGCGCGCTTCCCGGCTCGCAGAGATGGAGAGGCAGCATGCACATTCCGATGTTCTTGTTTAACGCGGGCGCCGGTCCTCCGCTGGTCACCCAACCCGATTGCACGCCGTTCGCCAGAATTTCGTAACCGTCGCGGGCGATGCCGCGGCCTTTCATCTCGAAACCCGTGAGCTTGCGCGTAATTCCCCGTTCCTTCTGCTTCACTAAGGCCTCGCGGCCCAGGAAGTCGCCTTTGTCCCGCTTCGCTTTATCCAACTTTGCTGTATCCAACTTAACTATCCAGTCTAGCCCGGCTTCCCACGGCGTGATGCTTGCGTCAATCTCATGGCCGTACAGCGGCATGGCCGCTTCCATGCGCAGCGTGTTGCGCGCGCCGAGTCCGCACGGTTGAATTGCGAACTCACGGCCCGCTTCGAGAATCTCATTCCACAAGCGCTCGGCTTGGTCGGGAGCAATGTAGATTTCCCAGCCATCTTCCCCCGTATAACCTGTTCGGGCGATGCGGGCGCGGACGCCAGAGACCGCTCCGTCCACGAAATGGTATCGCTTGATCGACGCTAAATCCGCGTCGGTCAACTTGCTCACCACGCCGGTAGCGAGCGGTCCCTGAATCGCCAACTGCGCATACTGGTCGCCTGCATTCTCCACGTCGGCGTCAAAATGGTTGTGCGCCCGAATGTGCTCGTAGTCCTTATCCTGGTTCGATGCGTTGACGCACAGGAAGTAGTGATCGTCCGTAACCTTGTGGACCAGAATATCGTCGACAAACCCGCCGTGCTGGTAGAGCAGCGCCGAATATTGTGCCTGACCGGTCTTGAGCTTTGCAGCGTCGTTGACCGTGACGTACTGGACCAGTTCCAGAGCCTGCGGGCCTCGGACCTCAATCTCGCCCATGTGAGAGACGTCGAAAAGTCCGGCGCCTTGTCTTACTGCACGGTGTTCTTCGAGGACGCCCGCGTATTCCACCGGCATGTCCCAGCCGCCGAAGTCGACCATCTTGGCGCCGCTCGCCCGGTGAACCGCGTTCAACGGAGTCTTGAGAAGCGTCTTCACTTTGCGCTTTTACTTCACAACCGGCCGGATCATATCGTAGCTGCCGGTCATGATTCCGTAAGAAGCGCCGCCCAGGCGCATCACCGGATTGAGCTTGGCGGAGTCAACCAGCATGTCTTGGTTTAAGACACTATCCCGGATATGGAACATCACCACTTCTCCGATGACGATAGTCCCGCCATGGGGTTTGGCGCTGACTTGAATCACCTGGTGTAGCTTGCACTCCATGCTCACCGGGGATTCCTGAACGCACGGCGGAGCGACGATTTGGCTCGGCACGGCCGTGAGGCCCGCGATCTCAAACTCGTTGACATCCGGCGGATAATCGCCAGAAGTCAGATTCATCTGCTGAGCCATTTCCTGGCCGACGATGTTGGCGACAAATTCGCCGGTCTCCTGGACGTTACGTAAGGTGTCCTTGGCCGGGCTGCGATTGGTCGGGCAGAACAGAACCATGGGCGGCTCGCCGCACACAGCATTGAAAAAACTGAATGGCGCAAGATTGACCGCGCCAGTTGCCGAAATGGAGGAGATCAGGCCCACCGGACGCGGAATCACGGCGCTGGCTAAAAGCTGATACGCCGCACGTCCGGGAAAGTTTTTAGGGTCGATGAGCACTCTCCGAATTATCGCAGAGATGCCATTCCCTGCCCGCGCGGTAAACGCCTATTGCACTTCGACGTTAGCCACCGCTCCATCGCTCAGGCGCACCGTACCGACCTTTTGGCCCTGCTGGCGATAACTGTAGGTCTCCGACAGATGGCCGTTTTCAAACATGGTGATCCTGGAAGCAGGCACGCCCATTCTGAGAATGTCGGCGCGGGTCGTTCCGGCGGATACCGTCCTGAGCCCCTCGCGGGACATTTCCGGCGGAGGTGGCAGCACGGGCGCGGCCACCGCAAACGATTCGGCGATCTCGGCGGGCAGAGACGCCTTGGCCAACGGAAGCGGGGGTGGTCTCAGGCCACCGCGTCCCTGCGGAGGGGGCGGAAACGGCACTCCTCCGGTTTCCTCCCGCACGACTCCAGGAGCCAGCTCCAATGCGGGTTCCACCGGCGCCTTGTCCTGCTTGGCGGCCTTGGCGGTTTGTTGCCCAACTTTTTCGAATACGGCGGTCAGCCCGTCGCTCACTTTCTTGCCGCTGGCCCCGCCAACGGAACCGACCGCGGCGGCCGCGCCAAATTCCGTCAAGCTCTGGGCGAAGCTGACACCCGCAAGCAACACCACACACGCTGATAATCGCATTTTCACGCCTCTGACCGCAGCGTAACAAGTACGGCCGCCATGGGAAACAGGGGATTCACCTTATGCTTACGTAGAAAAGTACCCACACGGCATTCCACTTACCGGACTGCCCGCCGCTTTACCGCTGGCCGGGCCGGAACCAATCGCTGAACCAAGCCGGTACCGGCCCGGGGCTGCGCTATTATATGATCTGTGCAACCGGACGCAGCCCTTCAGCTCGCCACTCGGCAATTGAACCGAGTGCGCGAAGAAATCGGAAAAATTATTGTCGGCCAACAAGAAGTGGTCGACGGTGTGCTCATCTGCCTGCTGGCCGGTGGTCATGTTCTATTGGAAGGCGTCCCGGGGCTGGGTAAGACCACTTTGCTGCGCACGCTTTCGCGTGTATTGCACCTGAAATACTCGCGTATCCAATTTACGCCCGACCTCATGCCCGGCGATATCGTCGGCAGCATGATCATCGATACGGAATCCGGGACCAAGGCTCTGCGGTTTCAGCCGGGGCCGATCTTCGCGCATCTCGTGCTGGCGGATGAAATCAATCGCGCGACGCCGAAGACGCAGTCCGCATTGCTGGAAGCCATGCAGGAACACACCGTGACCAGCGGCACGACCACCCATGAGCTGGAACCGCCTTTCCTGGTCATGGCCACGCAGAATCCCATCGAAATGGAAGGCACCTATCCGCTGCCCGAAGCCCAGCTCGACCGCTTCCTGATGAAAATCCTTGTGAAGTATCCGTCGCGCGAAGATCTGAGCACTATCGTCACGCGCACGATTCAGAAGGAAGAAACACTCATCGAAAATATTCTGACCCGCGAGGAAATCCTGGAACTGCGCCGGATCTCCCGCGACGTGTTGGTTGCCCCGCACGTGCAGAGTTATGCCATCGATCTGGTGATGGCGACCCAGCCGGAAACCGATCAGGCTCACGAACTGGCCAAGAAATATATTCGCTATGGCAGCTCCCCGCGCGGAGCGCAGGCCCTGGTGGAGTGCGGCCAGGTCTACGCGCTGATGCACGGGCGCCTGCATCTGTCTATCGAAGACGTGCAGACCATGGCGGCGGCCGTACTGCGGCATCGCATTATTCTCAACTTCGACGCGCATTCCGACGGCCAGAATCCCGAGACCATCCTCAACAAGATCATCCCCAGCGTGGGAGCTCGCACGGGCGCGAAGGTGTAATCAGTGCCTGAAGTCGCGCCGCTCATCGATACCGAGCTATTGCACAAGCTGGAGCGGTTAGCGATCTACTGGCAGAAATCCCTGCCCGGCGGCGTCGGCGGACATAACGTTTCGCGCCTGGCTGGGTCCGGTCAGGAGTTTCTGGACCATCGCCATTTCCATCATGGCGACGACTTGCGCGATATCAACTGGCGGGCATTTCTCCGTCTGGAAAAGCTATTCCTCAAAATGTTCCAGTTGGAACCGCGCATCCCGGTGCGAGTGCTGCTGGATGTTTCGCGCTCCATGCAGACCGGAAACCCGGCCAAGTTCGACTACGCGCGGAAACTCGCCGCGGCACTGTGCTACGTGGCGCTGGTACGGCTCGATTCCATCTGCCTGCAACCGTTCGCGGAGAAGCTCGGTGACCCCTTCAAACTCGGCGGCGGCCGCCACCGCTTTCAGCCGATGGTCAATTTCCTCACTAACGTCAAACCCGGCGGCAGCACCGATTTCATGAAGGTGATGCGCGAGTTCATTTCCAGCTACCCGCAGCGCGGCATGGCGATTGTCATCTCCGACTTCCTGGATGACGGAGATTCTGAAAAACCCGTGCAGTATTTAGCCGATTTCGGTCACGACTTGATCCTGGTGCAGATCTGGGCCGATGAGGACCGTCAGCCGCCGTGGGAAGGCGAGCTGGATCTGGAAGACGCCGAGACCGGCAGGCGCGTTCAACTGGCGTTTGACGAGGTCGCGCGGGCCGAATATACGGCCAGCTTCGACGAATACTCAGCCCGCCTGCGCCAGGTAGCGCTGCGCAACGGGGGGCGGTATGTCGGATTGACAACCTCGATTCCAGTGGAAGACGCTTTGTTCGGGCCGCTGGCCAAGTCGGGAGCGCTGCAGTAGCCGCCATGACGTTTCTGAACCTCAGCCTTGGCGAATTTTTGGCGCTGGCGGGACTCTTTTCCGCGGGCGTGGTGGCGCTCTACCTGTTGGACCGCTCCAAGCGCCGTCAGGTAGTCGCCACCCTACGATTTTGGACCGCCGGGCAAGTCCCCGAGGAAAGCAAACACCGGCGGCGTATTCAACAGCCCTGGAGTCTGTTCCTGCAAATCCTCAGCCTGCTGCTGTTGCTGCTGGCCATCGCCGGGCCGCGCCTGGGCGACATGGGGAACTCCCGTGATCACGTCTTGCTGCTCGACACTTCAGCGTGGATGGGCGCGCGCGCGCGCCAAGGCATTTTGTTGGACCAGGCCAAGAGCCTCGCGTTGACGTACGTAAATTCGCTGCCGCCGTCGGATCGTGTGATGCTGGTGCGCGCGGACGCATTAGCCACGCCGGTAACACCGTTTGAATTGGATCGAAAAGCGGTGGCGGACGCCGTGCGCCAGTCGAGGCCCAGTACATCGGCGCTGAACCTGGAGCAGGCCTTCGAATTCGCTCAGCAGGCCCAGAAATTACAGTCGCGGAAAACCGGTGAGATCGTGTTCGCGGGCGCGGCGCGCGTTGCGAGCCAGGATGCCGAACTGACGCCCCCTCCCAATCTCCGGCTGCTGGCGATTCCGGCGTCCGGTGAAAACGTGGGAGTCCGCAAGTTGGCCGTGCGCCGGATCGGGCAGACCGGGACCGCCTCAGGCGGCGCAAGTGCGGATTCTTGGGAGGCCTATGTGGGCCTGCGCAACGAAGGAATGAAGGCCCGTGAAGTGGAACTGCTGCTATCATTCACGGGCACGCAAGCGGGAAACAAGGTCATAACCTTGGAGCCGGGAGCGGAATCGCAGACCACATTCGCATTTCGTGCTCAGACATCGGGGTTAGTGGAAGCGCGCATCCGCACCACCAATGGCCGCGGTGATGCGTTTCCGCAGGATGACCGGGCCGTGATTGAACTACCGATCGGCAAGTCGCTCAAAGTGGCGGTCTATTCCGCTGACGCGGCACTCATGAAGCCGTTGCTGGCGGGCTTGCCGCAGGTGAACGCAACCTATCAGACGCCGGCGGAATATGATCCGCAAGCACAGGCCGATATCGTGATCTTCGACCGATTTGCGCCGCGCGAGACGCCACGCGGCGCCTCCATTTGGATTGAACCGCCCGCCGGCTCGCCCTTCACGATTCGGTCCATGGCGGAAAAGGTCAAGCTGAGCCGCTGGCATCAAGACACACCGCTGGGAGCGGGACTAAACACGAAAGACGCTGAAGTGGCGTCAACGCAGGTATTCAGTCCGGCGCAAGGCGATGAGGCTGTCGCGGAAGTCGCACAGGGTCCGGTGGTAGTCATGCGGCCTGGAACCGTTAAGATGGCGGCATTGGGCTTTCATCCGCTGCGGTCAGCACTGAAATACGATTTGGCCGCGCCGCTGCTGATTGCCAACACGCTGCGCTGGATGGCTCCGGAAATTTTCCGGCGCTCGGATGTGCAGGCCGGAACCGTGGGCACCATTAGTGTGGCGCTCGAAAATGGAGCCGGCCCGGGGACCATCAAAGTACTAGCCGAAAATCAGCGGCCGCTACCATTCACTATTGAGGGAAAGAATTTGCGTTTCTTTGCCGGCGCGCCCGGTAACATCCGTGTAATGGTGGGTGATCGCGAGACGGTTTATTCCATCAACCTTCCGGATACCGGCGATGTAGCCTGGCAGCCGTCGCCGGGCGTGGCGAGAGGAATAGGGCGCGCAGCGGCAGCCTCTGGCTCCATGCCCAACCCGTGGCCGTGGCTAGCCTTGCTCGGCGGATTCGGATTGTTGGCGGACTGGCTGCTCTTCGGACGCAGTCGCCTGGTGCGGTTGTCGCCGCGAGGCGTGGTGGCCACGCTCAAGGAACATTTGCCGTGGGACCGCGGCACGAGGAAGGCTTCATGAGCTTCGATCGCGCATGGGTACTCGCCGTCGCCTGGCTTCCCTTGGCCTGGGCGTACTTCGAATGGCCGCGCTCGGCCCGCAAACTGGGCTTGGCACTCAAGGCCGCTACTTTCACGCTCATCCTGCTGGCACTCGCCGAACCGCGTTTAGGTGTTTCCACAACCAAGCTGGCGGTTGGCGTACTGGTGGATACTTCGGCCAGCGTTTCACCGGCCGATTTGACGCGCGCTTCGCGAATCGCCTCCGATATTGACAGCAGCCGCGGCGGGAACACGATGCGCGTCATCCCTTTTGCGCGTTCTTCGCGCATCGCCGACACCGCCGAAGATCAAAGGCCGTGGCAGCTGCGCCCGACCTCGGGTGGGTCCGGAAGAGCGACGGATTTGGAAGCCGCGGTGCGCGAGGCCATCAGTTCCCTGCCCGCCGGCATGCTGCCCCGCCTGGCCCTGATCTCCGACGGCAAGGAGAATAAAGGCAGTGTGGCGCGCGCGGCATGGCAGGCCCGCCAATTCGGAATACCCATCGACACGTTTGCCATGGCGGGGCGTGAGAAACCGGCGCTGCGCCTGGAGTCCGTCAGCCTTCCCACCAACGCTTTCACGGGCGAGCCGTTTGCCATCGACTTGGCCGTGTCCGCGCCGGGTACTCTGTCCGCGCAAGTCGAACTCACCGCCGAGGGCCGCTCGTTGGGAATAACTCCGGTGACACTCAACGCCGGTGTCAATCCGATCCGCATGCATACGAGCCTCGAAACGCCGGGCGCTCTCGATCTTTCGATCACGGTGCGAACCCAGGGCTCCGGGGACATTCGCGTGGACCAAGCCGTAATCCTGCGCCGGCCGAAAGCGTTGTATCTTTCCGAGGATCAGCCGGGAACCGATTCGCATTTAACAGGCGCTTTAACCGCGGCACAATTCGACGTCACTCGCGCCGATGATATTGCCGGGATCAATCTCGCCAACTACCAACTGGTAGTGCTGAACAATTGGAACCTGGAGAAACTTCCCACGCCGCGCAAAGAAGAGATCGAGAAATACGTCAAATTGGGCGGCGGACTCTTGATTGTCGGCGGCGAGCATAATGTGTACGACCAGAAGAAAACGGTCGAGGACGCCCTCGATCGCGTACTGCCGGCGAAGCTTCTTCCTCCGCAGTCGCAGGAAGGCACCGTAGTCGTACTGATTCTGGATAAGAGTTCTTCCATGGAAGGACCCAAGATGGAACTGGCGCGCGCGGCGGCCACCGGCCTGGTCAGCAATCTGCGCCCCATGGATCAGGTAGGCGTGCTGATTTTTGACAACTCATTCCGCTGGGCCGTGCCGATTCGCAAGGCCGATGAGCCGCGGGCGATCAACGCGCTGATCGCGGGAATCATGCCCGACGGCGGTACGCAAATCGCGCCCGCACTGACGGAAGCGTACACGCGGATTCTGCCCACCGAAGCCACTTACCGCCATGTCCTGCTGCTCACGGATGGCATCTCGGAGGAAGGCAACAGTTATGCGTTGGCACGCGAGGCCAAGGCGCATCAGGTGACTATCTCCACCATCGGACTGGGCGCGGACGTGCACCGGGAATACTTGGAGATGGTGGCCAATTTGGCGGAAGGAAAATTCTACTTCTTGCGCGATCCCTCCGGCCTGGAGCAGATCGTGCTGCGAGATGTGATGGAACACACCGGTACTACGGCCGTGGAAAGAGCCTTGGTTCCGGAGGTCGCTCACCAGACGGAAATCTTGGATGGTATCGACATCGCCACCGCGCCGCCTCTCAAAGGTTACGTGCGGTTCGAGTCCAAACCTTCGGCGGAGACAATTCTGCGCTTCGATAAACGCGAACCCCTGCTGGTGCGCTGGCAGTACGGCCTGGGGCGTTCGGCAGTATTCACTTCGGACGCCAAGACGCGCTGGGCCGCCGACTGGGTGAATTGGAAGAGCTACGACAAGTTCTGGAGCAATCTTAGCCGCGACCTGCTGCCTCATACGGCTGCCGGAGAAGCTTCGGTGGAATACGATAGTGCCAATGGCGATCTGGTCGTCAACTACCGCCTCGGTGTGGGCGTGGACGAACCGGCGGCGCCGCCCGCGATTTACGTACTCGGCACCGACGGCTTCAAGAAACCCATTGACGTAAAGAAGATCGCGGCGGGCATGTATCGCGGAAGACTGCAGATCGGGGCGCGCCAGGGCTTGTTCCGCGTGCGGCCATTGATCGAGACGCGAGCCTTTCCGGAGGTTGGTTTATACCGTCCCGAAGTCGAGCTGACCGAATACGGATCGAATCAAGAATTGCTGAAACAGGTTTCAGAATTTACCGGCGGACGCTTCGAGCCGCAGCCCAAAACTATTTTCGATGCCGGAGACCGTTCGCTGGCCTCCACTTTGCAGTTGTGGCCTGGTCTGCTCGGCCTTGCCATCCTCGCCAATATAGTCGAGCTCGTAATGCGGAAATGGAAGGGTCTGTTCGGAAAGACCTAGGCCTGTTGCGCGAGCTGTTTCAGATATTTGTAGACCAGCGATACCGGCAATCCCATTACGTTGAAATAGCAGCCGTCGATACGTTCGACGAATTTCGAAGCCAGGCCTTGAATGCCGTAAGCACCGGCTTTGTCCAGCGGCTCGCCGCTGGCAACGTAGTCGCCGATTTCCGAATCCGTCATAAATGCAAAACGAACTTTGGTCAAAGAGTGATCGACAATCGCGCCGCCGGCGTGCCGCAGGCAGATTCCGGTGATCACCGCGTGTTCCCTCCCCTGAAGCATCTTGAGCATTTCGCGAGCCTCTGCCGCATCCGCCGGCTTTTCCAGCACCCGCTCGCCAAGGACGACGATGGTGTCAGCTCCCAGGACGATTTCATCCGCGCCCTCGTATACTGCTTCGGCCTTGGATTGCGCCAAACGGCGAACGTAGGCAACCGGACTCTCGCCGGGCGCGCGCACCTCTTCCAGCGGTTGTACCCGCACTCGAAACTCGCAACCGGCGATTGCCAGGAGTTCGCGGCGGCGCGGAGATTGCGAAGCCAGAATCAATTCAGGAATGACAGGGGCAGGCACCAGACAGGTATAACATTGTCTACATGCTAAAATCGAGTTTCCCCCGCTAGATCAACCAGCAGACATGGAAAAGGCCAGCCGCCTCATCGGAAAACTCAAGTTGTCGCCGGGCGTAGCCGATCCGGATACGCGGGCTTGCGCCGCCTGGGCCGTGGCTTCGGGCAAGAAGATCGCCGAGCATACGCGCGCCACAGGTCTGGTGCGCGGATCTCTGGTGGTCGAAGTGGAAGACGTCGTTTGGCAACGGCAGCTCAATACGCTGCGCCATTTTCTGCTGCGCAACTTGCGGGAAGTCTTAGGGGATCAAACGGTGACGGACATCGACTTCCGTCCCATGCCACGGCGCATGGCCCCGCGCCAGGCCACAGCCGCCAGGCTAACGGAAGGAATTCAAGATCCCGTGCTCGGCCTTTTGTATCGGGAATCGAAAAAGAGAGAATTGGCGTGAAGATCACGGAACAGGAAGTCCGCCGGGTGGCGGATCTGGCGAATTTGGCCCTGCGCGAGGATGAAGTCACGCGCATGGCGCATGACCTCGATGAAATTCTGAAGCATATCGATAAGCTGAACGAGCTCGACACGAGCGACGTGGAGCCGATGGCGCAAGTCCTGTTCGACGCCGAGGAGACCGCGACGCTCCGCGAGGACCGCGAACGCAGTCCCTTGTCCAATGCCGACGCCGTTGCTAATGCACCTGTCACCAGCGGCGGCTACTACAAGGTTCCGAAGGTGATTGAAAGATGACATCAGGTCCTTTGCACGAGTACACGATCGGATCGATTCGCGCCGCGCTCCTGGCCAAGAAGTTCAGCGCCGAGGAACTCACTCAACAGGCACTCGCCTACGCCGAAGCGGAGAACCCGAAGACCAATGCCTATCTGACGCTTTCACCGGAGCGGGCGCTGAATGCGGCCCGCGCCGTTGACGCCAGGATCGCCAAAGGGGAAGATCCGGGGGCGCTCGCTGGTGTGCCCGTGGCGGTAAAGGACGTTATCGTAACACGCGGCTTGCGCACCACCTGCGGGTCGAAGCTTCTGGCCAAGTACGTTCCACCCTACGACGCCACAGCGGTCATCCGCCTGGAACAAGCCGGCGGAATCATCATAGGCAAGACCAACTGCGATGAGTTCGCGATGGGATCGTCGAATGAGAACTCGGCGTTCGGACCCGTGCGCAATCCGGTCGCGCTGGACCGCGTGCCTGGTGGCTCCAGCGGAGGCTCGGCGGCGGTCGTCGCGCAGGACACGGCCGTTGTGTCGCTCGGCTCGGACACCGGCGGCTCGATCCGGCAGCCGGCGTCGTTTTGCGGGATCACCGGGGTGACACCTACCTACGGCCGCGTGTCGCGTTATGGGCTTACGGCGTTCGCCAGCTCGCTTGATCACATCGGCCCGTTCGGTAAGTCAACACGGGATGCCGCCACGCTGCTCAAAGTGATTGCAGGCCGCGATGACATGGACGCCACATCGGCGGCGGCTCCCGTGCCGGACTATATGGCGGCACTCGATGGCAGTGTGAAGGGCCTTAAGATTGGTCTGCCGCGCGAATACTTCGATGGCTTGGCAAGCGGCACCAGTGACCGCATTATGGCGGCGGTGGAGGTGCTCCGCGGACTGGGTGCGGAGATCGTAGACATTCACCTTCCGCACACCGCTTACGCAATCGCGGCGTACTACATCATCTGCACGGCGGAGGCGAGCGCCAACTTGGCGCGCTATGACGGCGTTCGCTATACCACGCGTTCCGCGGAGGCCCATACGCTGTCGGAAATGTACCGCATGACCCGTGATGAAGGTTTTGGCGACGAGTGCAAGCGGCGTATCATGCTGGGTGCCTATGTGCTGAGCGCGGGGTACTACGATGCGTATTACTTGAAGGCCCAACGGGTTCGCAATTTAATCACCCGCGATTTCACGCAGGCGTTCGAGCAGGTGAACGCGATTGTGGCGCCCGTATCTCCGTTCCCTGCCTTCAAGTTGGGGGAGAAGGTGAATGACCCGGTATCGATGTATCTGTCCGATATTTATACGATCACGGGCTCGCTCGCCGGGATTCCCTGCATGAGCGTTCCGTGCGGGCATACGGCGGAGAACCTGCCCGTCGGGTTACAGATTCTGACCAAACATTTTGACGAGACCACGATGTTCCGTGTGGCGCACGCTTACGAAACGGCATCAAACTAGAACATATCAAACTAGAACCAGGAGAAAATACCAATGGCATTCACGCTACCCGCACTTCCCTACGCCTTCAACGCGCTCGAGCCGCATATCGACGCAATGACCATGGAGATTCACCATGGCAAGCACCATCAGGCGTACATCACGAACCTGAACAAGGCCCTGGAGTCGGCGCCGGATCTGGCTTCCAAGAGCCTGGAAGAACTGCTGGCGAATAATTGCGCCATCGCACCCGACGCGATCAAGACCGCTGTCCGCAATCACGGCGGCGGACACTACAACCACTCGATGTTCTGGAGCATTCTGGGACCGCAGGGTGGCGGCGCTCCGGTGGGCAATCTGGCGCAGGCCATCACCGGCGCCTTCGGCGGCTTCGATACCTTCAAGGAAAAGTTCAACGCTGCGGCAGCCGGGCGCTTCGGCTCGGGATGGGCCTGGCTAGTAAAGGGTGCCGGGGGTGTGGAGATCTCGTCCAGCGCCAACCAGGATTGCCCGCTCATGGAAGGCAAGTTCCCCGTGATCGGCCTGGACGTTTGGGAACACGCTTACTATCTGAAGTATCAGAACCGCCGCCCGGATTACATCAACGCCTGGTGGAACGTAGTGAATTGGGCGGAAGCCGAAAAGCGGTTCAACGCCGGCACGTAATGTTGTCGCGAGTGGTGCGGGCGAACGCTACGCCCGCGCCACCGCTGATACTGTGCGCTGCACGATTTCCTTCGTCAGCGGAATCTTATAAGCGTTTTTAGCGAGCGGCTGCGCGCCTGCCAGCGCGGTCTCGGCGGCCTTGGCGGCCAGCTCCGGCGTCACCCGCTGCCCGGCCAGGATCTTTTCAGCATCTTGTACACGCCACGGAATCGGCGCGACACCACCCAGCACGATCCGCGCCGAGCGGCAGGTGTCCCCGTTCATGTCGAGAACCACCGCCGTACTCACCACCGCGTGCGTCCAGGCGTCGCGGTCCAGCACCTTGTGATAGGAACTGCGCTGCCCGGCGGGGGCGGCCGGCAGTTCAATCGACGCCAGCACTTCATCGTCGGCCAGAGCGTTTTCTTTCGCGGCATTCTGCTTGGGGAGAATGAAGAAATCCGCAGCCGATAGCGTCCGCTGTCCGCTCGGACCAACGATACGGAACTTGGCATCGAGAGCCATCAACGCCACCGCCGTATCGGAAGGATGCACGATGAAGCTGGGTCCGCCTCCGAAGATCGCGTGAAACTGATTTTCCCCGTTGAAGGAGAAGCACTGGCTTCCGCCCGCCTTGAAGCAGGGGAAGCCATTGCGGAAATACCAGCACCAGGGGCGCTGGCACACATTTCCCGCCAGAGTGCCCGCATTGCGGATCTGCGGCGTCGCTACACTCCCGGCGGCTTCGGCCAGCACGGCATACTTCTTGCGTATGACTTCATGATGGCTAAGATCGGAAAGCGAGATCTGGCCTCCGATGATGGTCGCTCCGCCCTTCATCTCTACTTTGTTCGCGCCCTGAATACCCTTCAAATGGACCAGGACATCCGGAGTGGCAATGCGTTCCTTCATGAGGCCGAGCATGTCGCTGCCGCCTCCGGTGAAAGCTGCCTTGCGTCCTTCCGTCCGTGCCTGTTGCGCAAGCTTCGCGGCCTGCTGCATGTCACGGGGATTTGCGTTGGTAAAGGATCTCATGCCAGCACCTCCACTAGACGATCACGACGGATCGGCAAATCGCGCATACGTTTGCCGGTGGCGTTGAAAATCGCATTGCCGATGGCGGCCACGGCAGGCAACTTCCCGGCCTCGCCTATACTCTTCGCGCCGAAAGGCCCGTAGCCATCGTCGCTTTCGATAAAGATGACTTCCACGTCGGGCGCGTCCATGTGCGTCGCGACGCGTTGCCCGTAGTAACCCGCCGTCAGCGCGTGTCCGCTGCGCGGGTCATAGTGCAGTTCCTCATGAAGAGCCATACCGATACCCATCGTCACGGCGCCTTTGATTTGCCCCGTTGCCGAAAGCGGATTCATAATGCGGCCGCTATCGTGCACGGCCACATACTTCAATACCTTCACGTGACCCACGGCCGTGTCCACTTCCACTTCCACGAAGTGCGCGGCAAAAGAGTTGCGCACCTTGCCGCCCGGTACCGAGGGATTCGTATCGGCCTTGGCCGTCAGCAGGTCGTTGCCCTTGGGCAGGCCCTTCTCGGCGATCATTTTCTGCAAATCGCGGGCGGCTTGAATTACGGCGTAACCGGTCATGATCGTGGTGCGGCTTCCCGATTCGCCCACTGAATATGGGCAGCGGCTGGTGTCGCCCCAGATCACTTCCACCTGCGACAGCGGCACGCCCAGCGCCTCGGCGGCAATCAGGCCCATGGTGGTCTTGGCTCCGCCGCCGACGTCGGTCACGCCGACGTGAACTTTGTAGCGTCCCTGCGAATCGACATCCATCCACGCCGCGCTACGGCCCAGGCCCGCGCGGAACGCCAGGAACGCCACGCCCGATCCGCGCTTGACCGGACCGGCGTCCGAGCCTGGCTTGGCTTTCCAGCGCTTCTTCCAATCGAAGGCCTCAGCGCCACGGCGGAAGCATTCGTCCAGAGTATAGTTCGTGTACTCGTGTTCGTCCTCGGCCTTGCGGGTTGCGTTCTTTATCAAGAACTCCACCGGGTCCATGCCGATCTGGTAGGCTACTTCGTCCATCATGCTCTGCGCGCCGAAGAATCCTTGCGGGAACTCAGGGCCGCGGAAATTCGCGCCTGTGGTCTTGTTGGTATACACCGGCGTAACGATGTATTGCACGTGCGGAACCTTGTAGAGCTGGATGCCGCCGATGCTGCCGGAGTTTTTGCGATACGGACCCATGCCGCTGAAACCGCGCATTTCGAGAGCGTGCAGCGTGCCGTCCTTCTTGACGCCGACCTTGTAATACTGCGTCGTTGGCCAGCGGCCGTGCATGCCGATGAAGTCTTCCTTGCGGGTATACTCCAGCTTCACTGGTGCGCCCGCCAGCTTCGCAAGCTGTGCCGTGATCAGGTCAGAATCCTGATTCTGGTTCTTGTTGCCGAAGTTGCCGCCCATGTACTGGCAAATGACGCGTACGTTCGCTTCCGGGATGCCCAGGTCGCGCGCCATATCCGTGCGGCAATTCGCGATGCCGCCGGTGGGCGTGTAAATGGTCAGCTTATCGCCTTCCCACTGCGCCACCGCAGAGCGCGGCTCCATCTGCGCGTTATGTACGAACGTCGTGCTGTAACGGGACTCGAACACCCGGTCGGACTCGCGCAGCCCTTGCTCGACATTGCCGCGCGCCTCGCGCATGGGCTTGGCTTCGTTCCGGATATCCAGCGAAATGTTGCCTTCCGGCCAGATCTGCGGAGCACCGGGCTTCAGCGCTTCTTCCTGATCCAGAACGAAGGGCAGCACTTCGTAATCGACAGTGATCAGTTGCAACGCTTCTTCGGCCGTGTGACGATCGATGGCCGCCACGGCGGCAACCGGCTCGCCCACGTAGCGCACGGGATTGTTAAACGCGTAGCGCCGCTGTTTGGTGATCTTCTTCATTTCCTCGACGTACTGCCGTCCGCCGGCGATGGAACCCGCGCCCCACACGTAGTTGCAGTTCTCATGCGTCACGATGGTCTTCACTCCGGGCAGAGCCGCCGCGCGCGAGGTGTCGATCTTCTTTATCCGTGCGTGCGGATGCGGGCTGCGCAGCACGCGAGCGTAGAGCATGCCGGGAAGCATGACATCCTGCGAATAAGTCGCTTTGCCGCTGACCCGCAACTTCGTGTCGATGCGAGGGGTAGCCCGGCCCAGCGTCTTCAGCGGAGCCACGCGCGTGGCTCCGGCGTAGTCGACGATGATCGTCTTGACCCCTAATCCCGAGCTGCCGGCCGCCGCCAGCGTGGCATCTACGTAGAGGTTGTAATTTGAACACCGGCAGATATTGCCGGCCATCCCCGCGCGCACTTCCTCGCGCGTCGGGCGGGGGTTCTTGTTGAGCACGGCCTTGGCGGCCATCAACTGTCCGGAGGTGCAGAAACCGCACTGCGGGGCGTCGAAATCGATGAACGCCTGCTGCAGGGGATCGAGCTTGCCGTTCTTTTCGAGTCCCTCGACAGTCTGGATCGATTTACCGTCCATCCACACGGCCAGTTGGCTGCACGAATACACAGCGTTGCCGTCGACGTGCACCGTGCAGGCGCCGCACTCGCCGCGGTCGCAGCCGATCTTGGTGCCCGTCAATTTTAGGTGATCGCGCAGAACCTCGACCAGTGTCCAGCGGTCTTCCACTTCGATGTTGTGCGCAGCTCCGTTGACGTTTAGGCGGACCGTCGAACGTGGAACTGCCGAAGCTCCGCCCCCGCCCGCTTTCGCCGCTACCGGTGTCTGCGCATCCAACGCTGGGACGGCCGCCGGGACGGCAGCAGCCGCCACCAATGCCGCACCCGTGCCCTCGATAAACTTGCGGCGGGAAATGCTCTTCTTATTCCTGGGTTTGCTCATTTCACCCTCCAGAAAAACTAGTTACCAGTTTACTGCGGAATCACCCGCAACGCGCGGTTACAAATACAAAACGCTGGTTCCCCTCTCAACAAGAGGAACCAGCGTCAAGCGCCAACACAAGTACCGGGCTAGAAAAGCAGTCTCAGGCCGAGCTGGATCTGGCGCGACTGGTTGACCGTGAAGCCGGTCGGCCGGCCGAAGTTGGCGTTGATGACACCGCTGCCGTTAAACATCGTAATCGTGGTGGCTTGCAGGTTGGTGTTATTCAGAACGTTAAACATCTCCACGCGGAGCTGAGCTTTTAGCTTCTCGCCTATCAAGTTCTGATTCTTGAACACGGAGAAATCCACATTCCGGTACGTTGGCATGCGGAACGTGTTCCGTCCCAAGTTGCCGACCACACCACGGTCGGGGAAGGAGAAGCAGGACCGATTGATCTGGTTGTCGATGTTGCCCGTGAATGCATTGGGATTGCACCCAGAGGCCAGAACGAACATGGGACGCTGACCGCCGCTGGCGGTATTGGCCACGCTGCTTCCCGTGCCCGCGCGGTCACCACCATTCTTGATGGAGAAGGCAGAGCCAGTCTGAAAAGTCAAAATGCCGCCGATCTGCCAGCCGCCCAGAATGGCATTCGCGAACGGCTTGGACTTCACTGCCGCCAACACCGGCACGTCATAAAGGAAATTACCGACGAAGTTGTGGGGAATGTTAAAGTCCGAAACGCCGCGGTTGCACTGGTTGCCGCAGAAGGTCCAGGGCCTGCCAGACGTATTTGAACTCTCGCTTGCCTCATTGCCGACCGCCGAGCCGTCATCAATACTCTTTGAAAACGTGTAGGCCAACTGATACATGAGGCCCTTGGACGGGCGCATCACCAGATTGGTTTGCAGACCGTGATAGACACTATGGCCGCTCCAATTCGTGGCGTTGATGGAACCAAAATTCGGGTTAATTCTGGCCACCGGCTGACCCGTCGCCGGAATCGGAAGGCGCCAAGCGTTGAGGCCAGTGTCAAACGTCCCCAGCGGAGCCTGATCGATGTCGTTCTGCGGGTTGGCCAGGCGTACGCCCGTGGTTCCGACATAGCCCACCGTCAGCGCCATGGTCTTGGTGAGTTGGCGTTGAATGTTCAAGTTCCACTGGCCTTTATACGTACGGCGAGGATCGGTTTGCACGTGAGCGGTGCGCAGGGTTGTAGCCGAACTGAGCAGCGGAGCAATGTTGTTCGGGAACGCTGACGCGGGAACCGTGGACAGCGTGGGCGACAGATAGAACGGTTCGGCGCGCGGCATACGCAGCACGAAGATGTAAGGCAGAGGAACGATATCGAACATCGCAACTCCGCCGCGGATGGCGGTCTTGCCGTCCTTAAACGGATCCCATGCGAAGCCAATACGAGGCGCAAAGTTCTTGGTTGTGGGGTTGTTGTAGTAGGGGTCGCCGACCGTCGAACGGCGGTCCGTTAGATTCCGCAGGTTCGCAAGCTTGCCATTAACTTCCGTGACAACGGTCCCCATTTCATAGCGGACGCCCAGGTTGATCGTCAGATTGGGGCGGATGCGGAAGTCATCCTGGAAATACGTACCGAACATGGACATACGCTCTCCGCGCACTGTATCGGTTCCAGGAATATCAACCGTGAACGAGCCCGGAATGCCCTGCAAGAAATCACTCACCCCCGCGAATGCATACTCTCCGTTGACACGGTTGCCGGAAGTCAGATTGTAGATAAATCGTTCGTGATTGAAGCCGAAACGCATGCTGTGACGGCCTTTGGTCCAGGAAAGATCTTCCGACGTCTGCGGGTTGGTATTTCCGAACATGTTGATACCGCTGGTGCCGAAGCCGCCGCCCATGCCCACGAACGCACCGTTCATTCCGCTGATCGTGAAAACGCCCACGTTCAGACCGGGGTAGAAGCCCAGGGACTTATCTGTCAATAAGGGGGTGGTGGGATTGCTATCCAGATTGTTGTAAGCAAAGGTTCGGCTGATCCCGAATCGGGTCGTGCTGATCAATGTGGGCGAAAACACGTGCTGAAGACTCAGGATTCCGTTGATTCTCCGAGAGGGAGAAATGACAGACTTCAGGCCGTAATTGTCCATTACCGACAAATCGGTGTCGTCGTAAGAGTAGTTGCCAAACAGCGTGGTAGCAGAAGAGAAATAGTGATCGACTTTACCGATCACATACTTCTCATCACCAATTCTGGGATTACCGAATAGATATTTCCCCGTATCTCCATTGACGAATCCATTGGGCCGCGGGTACAGAGGCAGATACTTTTTGACCGATGCCGGAATCGTAATCTGCCGTGTAGTGGAGCACGCGGAATTCGCGCAGATCAAGCCATTGCGGGCGTTGTCCGAAATCGTATCGAAGTTATTGGACAAACCCTTTGACTCCGTCAGCGCCTCGTAATTGGCAAAGAAGAAGGTCTTGTCCTTCTGAATCGGCCCGCCAATCGCGCCTCCGTATTGATGGCGGCGGAATGCTGGAATTGTCGATGGATCAAAAAAGTTGCGGGCATCCAAAGCGGCGTTGCGGTGGAAGTAGTAGGCGCTGCCATGGATATCGTTGGTGCCGGACTTAGTGATGGCGTTGATGACGCCACCAGAACCACGGCCATATTCGGCCGAATAGTTATTCGTCAGAACCGAGAATTCGCGGATTGCATCCACTCCCATGTTCACATGCAGGGCGCTGCCTGGACCGGCGTTGGCGTAGTCGTTGACCACCAAACCGTCGATCCTGAACGCGTTGTCACTGGGACGGCCGCCGGAAATTGAGATCGCGAGGCCGTTGCCCTTCTGAGCTCGCCCGGAGTCGCTTTGCGTTTGGCCCGTGTTAAAACTGGCACCGGGTTGCAACAGCGCCAACTGAAGCCAGTCGCGGCCGTTCAACGGAAGCTCGCGAATGGTGGTAGCATTCACAAACCCGCCCATGGCGGAACTGGAAGTATCCACCTGAGCCGCTTCACCAGTAACCTCTACCTTTTCGCTTACGGCTCCCACGGTGAGCGCGAACGGCAGGTTCACCTCAGCGCCGACCGTGACGGAAACACCGCTCCGCACTTCGGTCTTGAAACCGGAAGCCGTGGCCGTCACTTCGTAAGCGCCAGCCGGAACGCCGGCAATGCGGTATTCACCGTTATCACCAGACACCGTCTTGCGGACCGCGCCGTTCTCAAGATTTTTCGCGGAAACCTCGACTTTGCCGATCACACCGCCCTGCTGGTCCTGCACCGAACCCAGAATGGTTCCGGCAACGGTCTGCGCATGCAAGGCAACCCCACTCCACGATGCAAGCGCAAGAATGACTGTTCCCAATCGACTTAGTTTGGACATAGCCCCCTAGAGATAAATACCTAGAGATAAATCAATTACCCTTTAGAACATACTCAACGACTTGCGTCAAGCGCCAGGTGTCCAAGATGGCCCCATTTTTGATCACGTTGCGGCAGATACGCTTTTTCGAAACCAAAAGAGGGGAAAGGTTGACACGCAGCCGCACGCGTTGGAATAATGGAAGTCCCACTGACACATGCGGATGTGGCGGAATTGGCAGACGCGCTAGATTCAGGTTCTAGTTCTCGCAAGGGAGTGGAGGTTCAAGTCCTCTCATCCGCACCAATAAAATCAATAACTTGCAATCATAGAGCGGCTCTCCGGGGCCGCTTTTGTCGTGTTTGGTAGCGCAAATGGTAGCGCTAGTGTAGCGGAAATGGGGGTAAATCGGGGTCCGAGAGGGC
>CAMAVI010000058.1 GCA_945861625.1 Candidatus Sulfopaludibacter sp. SbA3 | reverse complement strand
GCTGGCCGCCACCAGACGGCGGGCGTGTTCGTCCAGATGCGGCCACATGCCAGCAAAGTACTGAGCAAGTTGGGCATCGGTGTCCATCTCCAACGTGATATCACATCAAGATGGTAGATGTAAAGGTTATTTATTTACGATGCCTAAGCACGCGAGCCAGCTATGACACGGACCAAACCAACTACCTCTACACCACTACAGGCATCGCCCCTGCATACAACGGCAACAACATGCGTAAGGTCGTGATGCCGGTTAATAGCGGCCCCAATGTCACGGCCGCATATCCCACGCCGTACACGGTGATGGGCTTCGCCTCGTTCCTGCTACGTACAAACTACCCGACCGGTGGCAACGACTGCTGGTGCGCCATCTACATGGGATCGGACACCAGTGGCGGCAGCGGCGGCGTGTTTGGCGTCGCGGGCGCCTACGTGGTGAGGCTGACGCAATGAAACTTCGTCCAGCCAGGACGCGCCGGACAATGAACTCCCGCCGCGGCAGCGCGATGGTGGAGTTTGCCCTTTGCGCCACGCTCCTCACCACGATGTTCACCGGGGTTTTCCGCTTTGGCTACCAGATGTACGTCTACAACGAATTGGTCAGCGGGATCCGCGAAGGCGTGCGCTACGCTTCGCTCGCTGAGGTGAACAACAGCGGGAGCAGTTGCTCGGCGCATTCAGCGTATACAACTGCGGTCCAAAACATGGTTGTTTATGGCAGCACGGCGTCCGGCGCGCAGGCGATTGCCCCCAATCTGACCACCGGCGCGGTCTCCGTCGCGGTGAATTGCGCCGGTTCCGGCAACGCCGCGGCCATTCCGACTTCGGTCACGGTCGGCATCAACAGCTATACGATCGACGCGGTGGTGGCATCGTGGACGGTAACCGGCAAACCCGCCATGACCATGCCCTATTTTGGAAAATACTGTTCCACTGACGGCGGAGCGAACACGGAGCGAACACATGTTAAAGCACGGTATTGGCCAGAGACGTATGAATTCGACACGCAGAAGTTCCCGGCAAAAGGGTTCCAACCTGGTAGAAGGGGCTTTGATCCTGCTCACCTTCCTGCTGCTGCTGATCGGCATTGTAGACTTCGGGCAGGTGCTCTACTTCCATCAGGTTCTGGTGGAGCGGGCGCGTACGGGCGCGCGCTACGGCGCTGTCAACCCGACCAATACCGCCGGAATCCAGAACATGGTTGTGTATAACACGCCAACCGCATCAGGTTCGGCTGTGGTAGGTGGATTAACGACCGCGATGGTAAACGTAGTAAATACGGGTAACAACTCCAACGAGGCCCGCGTCGTTGTCACCATTTCCGGTTACAACATCCAGTTCTTGAGCCCCTATATCGCGCAACAGTTCACCAACCGGCCCATTGTGGTGGCCACAACCGCCGAGGGCCAGGTACCGTAAAGCATCCGCATTAGGGCAGCAGCACGTGCAAGCGCTCGTCGAACGGGCCCCCCAGAATCGGCTGGATCTTGTTGCGGAACCCCACGGTATAGGGTTTATCCAGATGCGCCTCAAAGTCCTTGCGGGATCGCCAGATCTCGACCAGGGCGAAATGATTCAAGCGGTTGGGTTCCCGTGCCAGCTCAATGCGGACCGCTCCCGTATCCTTCTTGCAATCGGCCACGTACTGTTGCAGCATCTTGGCCGCTTCCGCGGCTTTTTCACCGCCGAACGTGTCCACGTGGGTGACGATGTAAACCTGCTGGTTGGGCTCCTGCGCCTGTCCGGCAAGCGCGGCAGCTAAGACTGCCAATACCATGAGAGATTGCTTCATAGACCGCCATCTTACAGGGTGGCAGGCGGCGAAGCAATAGCAAACCCCGCGGCAAGCCCCGTTCCGTGTCTGAGATACTAACGAACGTTCATGCCCAAATTGCCCCTGACTCTGTCTTGCTGGAACTATGACCGCACGCGCGCGTTGATGGATGGCCGCGTCGCCGTCGAAGGCATAGAGCTGAATTACCTGAATCTCGTGGTGGAAGAGACATTCTTCCGCATGCTGCGCAATCGCGAGTTCGACGTAGCGGAGATGTCTCTGTCGTCCTACACGCTGTCGCTTTCTCAAGATCCCGCGCCGTTCGTGGCGATCCCTGTGTTCCCGTCGCGCGCGTTCCGGCACTCCGGCATTTATGTGAATGCCGATTCCGGCATTCGTGAGCCGCGCGACCTGATCGGCAAGCGCGTGGGCGTCCCCGAGTACCAGCTCACCGCCAACGTGTGGATCCGCGGCATTCTGGCCGACGAATACGGCGTCCCGGCCGACAGCATGCGTTACTTCCGGGGCGGGCAGGAAGAAACGGGACGAGTCGAGAAAGCGGCCATTGCCCTGCCCTCCAGCTTCAGTCTGGAAGACATACCGGCGGACAAGACGCTATCCCGCATGCTCGCCGCCGGGGAGATCGACGCGCTGATTGCACCGCGCGCGCCTTCCACTCTGGGTGATGGCTCGGGGAAAGTGCGCCGCCTGTTTCCGGATTACGCAACCCTGGAGCGCGCGTATTACGAGAAAACGAAAATCTTCCCGATCATGCATGTGATTGTCATCCGCAAGGATGTGTACGACGCCAACCCCTGGGTGGCGCAGTCGCTCTGCAAGGCGTTCCTGGCGGCACAAAAGCTGGCGTACGAAGACCTGCATGAGATCGCCGCTTTGAAAGTGATGCTGCCGTGGCTGCCCGCGGAATTGGAAGCAACCGAGCGGCTGATGGGCCGCGACTTCTGGCCCTACGGCTACGGCGCCAATGTCCACACGCTGGCGACGTTCCTGCGCTACTCGTTTGAACAGGGTCTAGCCAAGCGACTGATGGACCCCAGAGAACTTTTCGCCCTGAGCACGCTGGATTCCTTCAAGATATGATTTAGAAGTTGGAGGGTGCATGAAAAAAGACAAGCGCTCGCTCGACCGCCGCCGTTTTCTGCAAGGTACGGCCACCGGAGCAGCCGCTGTGGGGGCCGCCGCCTTCGCCCCGCCGGTCGCCTCCGCCCAGCCGCAGGCGCCCAAGAGCGGACCTCCCGTCCTGTCGCGCGCAGCCGAGACGGAGCGTCCTCCTGCCGCCGAAGTCCTCACCGGCGAGCGGCCCGGCTCCGACTTCATGGTCGACATCATGAAGTCGCTGGGCATCGAGTACGTGTGCGCCAATCCGGGCTCCAGTTTCCGCGGGCTGCACGAATCGATCGTGAACTATGGCGGCAACAAGAACCCGGAGCTGATCACCTGCTGCCATGAGGAATCGTCCGTCGCGATGGCGCACGGCTACGCGAAAGTCGAGGGCAAACCGCTGGCGGTCATGTTGCATGGCCCGGTGGGCGTCGCGCACGGCGCGATGGCGATCTATAACGCATACTGCGACCGCGCGCCCGTCTTCATGCTGGTCGGCAACGGCTTGGATGTCACGCAACGCCGCCCCGGAGTCGAGTGGGTGCATACGGCATCGGACTGCGCTTCCATGGTGCGCGACTTCATCAAGTGGGACGACGTGCCGGTTTCGCTGCAACACTTCGCCGAATCCGCCATTCGTGGCTACAAGATCGCGATGACGCCTCCCATGATGCCGGTGCTGCTGATCGCCGATGGCGATTTGCAGGAACACGCGATGGAAGGCGCGACGCCGCGCATCCCGAAATTACCCACGATGGCCCCTCCGGTGGGCGATCCCAGCGCGCTGGCGGATGCCGCGCGGATGCTCATCGCCGCCGAGAACCCGGTGCTGGTGGCCGACCGCGCCGCACGCACGCATAACGGAATGAAGCTGCTGGTGGAACTCGCCGAAGCGCTGCAAGCGCCGGTGATCGACCAGTGGGGACGCCTGAACTTTCCCTCGCGGCATCCCTTGAATCACACTGACAATGCGCGCGCGCTCATCGCCAACGCGGATGTGATTCTCGGGCTCGAACTGGCGGATTTCTGGGGCGTAGTGCACTCCTTCCGGGATCAACAGGTCCGCAGTTCGCGCAGTGTGACCAAGGCCGGCGCCAAGCTGATCAGCATCACGGCCGGCGACCTGTATGCCAAGGGCAACATGCAGGACTTGCAGCGTTACCCGGAAGTGGATCTGGCAATTCAGGCGGACGCTGAGGCGACGCTTCCTTCGTTGATTGAAGCCGTAAAGCGCCAGCTCACCGGTGACCGCAAACGGGTTCTCGCGGAGCGGGGAGCGAAGCTCGCCGCGCAACGCCAGGAAATTCTCACGCGGGCGCGCACGGCGGCCACTTACGCCTGGGATGCCAGTCCGATCAGCACCGCGCGTCTGTGTATGGAGTTGTGGGATCAGATCAAGAATGAAGACTGGGCGCTGTGCTCGGAAACTAATTTTTCCAGCCACTGGCCCATGCGTTTGTGGGACATCAACAAGCCCTACCAGTACAACGGAGCCAGTGGAGGCTACGGAGTCGGTTATGGCGCGCCGTCGTCTTTGGGAGCCGCGTTGGCGCACCGCAAACATGGGCGGCTCTCCGTCGCCATTCAGGGCGACGGGGATCTCATGTACGCCAACGGAATCTTGTGGACCGCCGCGCATCACCGCATCCCTCTGCTGAGCGTGATGCACAACAACCGCGCCTACCACCAGGAAGTGATGCACGTCCAACGCATGGCGTTGCGCCACCAGCGGGGGCCGGAAACGGCGGGCATCGGCACCACGCTGACTGATCCCAACATCGACTTTTCCAAGATTGCCCAGGGCATGGGCGTGTACGCCGAGGGTCCCATCACGGATCCCAAGGACCTGGCGCCGGCGCTGCGCCGCGCCATCGCAGTGGTCAAGCGCGGAGAACCGGCGTTGCTCGACGTGGTGACGCAGCCACGTTAAGGCGCTTTTTCAAAGAGCACAACATCCACATCACCGAACGGCCCAAGCCGGCGGCTCCGCCAGTCTCGGAGTTCGTTTCGTGATTTCAGCCACTCCTGCCATTTGTGGACGTTGACGTCTCCACCGTAAATGTAAAACTTCCCGGAAGTTGCGAGCTCGCCGGCGGCAATTTTGGCAGCGTACGCTTCCGCCTCCGGTGATGTCTCGAACGGCAGCAGGTAGGGTGTGCCGCCCACGGGGTATGTCTGCAAGTGGCAATAGAGGAAGGAAGGCAGCGGATTACCGGGCCGCCACACCGGGGACTTCGCTTCAATAAACGGACTGGGGTAGACCACCGGAGTTGCGGCGTCAAGGCCCGACTGCTGAATCTTGCGCGACGCCTCGCGCCAGCCGGAATTGTGGTGCGGCGGGAACAGGTGGCGGTTATCGCCCGCCATGAACAATACACCCACCGCGAAAACGAGGGTCGCCGGACGCCAGCAACCGGCGGGAACAAAGTACGCGGCAGCCAGTGTTCCGGCCAGCGCGGCGCCGGGGAGCGACAAGGACAAGTAGCGCGGCACGAAGACGCTGTTGCCCGTGATCCAGGAAAACGCGTACAGACTCACCGGATGCCACATCCACCAGCCCAGAACCAGAATCAACACGGGCACGGACGGGCTGCTCTGGCGAGGCCAATGATATCTCCGGCTGAGCAGCCAGCCGCCCGCTCCGCATCCGGCAATCAACAGGAACTTGAAGGCGTTGCCGAACTCGCGCAGGCTGGGGGGCTTGGTGATCACGTGGGCCTCGGCGTCCCGCATCAGGGCCAGCGCATCCAGCAGAACGGGTACGAGTGCCGCGAGAAGGACCACGAAGGCGAGCGCTGCCTGCTTCCAGGAGACCGGAGTGTCCCGCCGCCACAGGCGCGCCACGCTGTAAGCAACAAACACGGCGTAGAACGGCCAGTTGATCAAATGAACGCGCCACAGCAGCGCGGCGGAGAGAACAAACCAAAATGCGTCAGCCCAGCGTGCGGAATCGAACCAGCGCACCAGAAACCACAGTCCGGCGGCGGCTGTCAGCATGGCCAGCGCGTAGGGACGCGCATCCGCCGCTTCATAATTGATTCCACGTAACGTGAGTGCCGCGAATACAGCGAACCAGCCGGCTTCCGGATGGATCAGGCGCATGGCCAGGCGCGCTACAAGAAACAGGGCGGCGCCCATCATCAAGATGGACGGGACCCGGTAGGAAATTTCGGAAAAACCGAACAGGCGCTCGGCGGCCCAGGGCAGCCAGTAGTAGATGGTGGCAGTGACTTGCGGGGCCACCGCCAGCGAAGGATGCGCGGAGCCTTGGTGCACAACAAACGCCGTCACCATTTCATCCACCCAAAAACTGGAAGGAAGGGGCAGCAGCCACAGCTTGATGAGTGCCGCGGCCAGCAGGAGGCTCAGCGCAACGGGAAACCCTCCCCGGCGAGTCATTGCCTCTTGGCTAAGGCCACGGGCTTGCGCTCCCGTTGCAGGCGGCCACTGGAAAATTGAAAGATAGACGCCGGCAACAGCCCCCAGAGGGCCATGCGGAACTGCAGGGAAGTCTTCAGCACTCCCAGGCCGTAAACACAACTGCGCCGGAAGTTAATAGACGAAGCTTCCGGGAAATAGCGCGTGGGACACGAGATCTCTCCCATCCGCGCGCCCGCGAACATTGCCTGCGCCAGCATCTGGTTGTCAAACACAAAATCCTCGGAGTTGCGATCCAAGGGCAGAGCCTCGATGACCTGGCGGCTGAAGGCGCGAAATCCCGTATGATATTCGGAAAGGCTCGCCCCCATCATCCAATTCTGGAAGACGGTCAGGACGCGATTGGAGACGTACTTGTAGAACGGCATGCCGCCGGCCAGCGCTCCGCCCACCAGCGTGCGCGAGCCAAGGGCGATGTCGTATTCCCCGTAGGCGACCATGGCGGCGAGAGATGTGACCAGGAGCGGCGAATATTGGTAATCGGGATGGATCATCACGATGACATCGGCCCCGTGGGCGCAGGCGCGCGCGTAGCAGGTCTTCTGATTCCCGCCATAGCCGCGATTCCGCTCGTGAACCTCAACGGTCAAACCCAGGCGGCGGGCCATGGATACGGTGGCATCGGTGCTGCGATCGTCCACCAGGATGCGGTCATCCACGCAATCAGGCAGATCGCGGACGGTTGCCTCCAGTGTCTGGACGGCATTGTAGGCAGGCATTACAACCGCGATACGTTTGCCGTTAATCATAGCGAGCCGGCTGGCCGCGCTCAGGGCGGCGCCAAACCAGACTATATTTTACAGTGTATCGCCGTCCGCTAGGAGGTTAGAAGCGCAAAGGCGCTACACCAAATGAAACAGGAACACGCAGGCTGGCGGCGCTGGAGCGAGTCCGTTTAGCGCGTGTTCCTCAAAAGATAAATCGCGCCACCAGTTGGATGAAGCGCGAATTGCTGCTGAATGCCTGCTGATACTGGCCGAAGAGCGGATTGTCTGGAATCAGGAAACGGCGATCCGAGTTCTTGGCTAACGCCGCATCGTTCGTGAAACCCGGCACAAATTGCGAATGGTTCAGCAGATTGTAGAACTGCGCTCCGATTTCAAATCGCCGCGTCTCTCCGAAGGAGAAGGCCTTGCGAAGCGAAACGTCGAAATTATTGATCCGTCCAAACGGGAACGTGTTGCGGCCGCCGTTGGCGAAGGCTCCAGCGCCAGCCACAATGTAGCGTGCATTCGGATTTTTGGCGACGTAGGCGACGATCGCGTTTGAACTCGTGGTTGTATTGCCGGTCCGGTCGTAGCCGGTTACGCCGCTCCCAACATTGGCGGCGCCATTTGGGTTTACGATGGCGCGGTCGGTGGCGCTATCGTTGTTGAAATTCGAATCAATGTTACTTTGCACCGTGCCATACTGCGGGGACTCGAAAGTATACGTGAAAGCCAGGTTCCAGTTGCCAACCAGGTTCTTCAGCGCCCAGCCACGATTGGCGAACGGTTTGATATCGACCACCGGCGTGAACGTCAAACGGTGCCGCCGGTCAAGAATCGAGTCCGCCCATTCGGCGCGAAGATTCTGGAAGTCTTGCGGCCGCCGGGGGGTCAACAACGTTGTGTTCGCGGTGGCGGTCGAGTCATCCATGAGATGGCTCCAGGTATAAGCCGCAAGATAAGTAAAGTTCTTGGAATAGCGCTTGGTGACCTGCAGCGCCAATCCGTGATATTGCGAATTGCCCCGCGGTTCAAGCGCGGTGATACTGGCGCTATTAGTGAAACCGTATGCCGCCATGGTGTTGCTGGGGATGGCCTGCAGCGCGGCAGGAGTCAATGTAAGCGCCGCCAATTCGGCGCCGGAAGGCTTAGTCAGGAATGTGGGGATGTTGCGCGACGCGGTTACCGCGGTTGTGCGATTCAATTGCTGCTGCACCAACAAGTGCACACCACGGGAGCCTATGTAGCGGGCTTCCAGCGTGTAGTCCCGGCCCAGCAATCTTTGCACCGACACCGTGTACGTAAGCGCATAGGGCCGCATCTGATCCGGCGTATAGCCCGACGTGGCGGCCCGCGCCACCGCGGGAGTGGACAGCGCGTTAGAAGTACCGCTCAATCCACCACCGGCCAGGAATCCAGGCGCATTGCTATTGATGTTTACGCCCACGCCGGTTCCATAAAACAGTGGAGCCGTGTTCGCCGCCAGATTCGCGTAGGGCATGTCAAAGGTGCGGCTGAACCCGCCGCGAATCGCCCACACACCGCTCTTTCCCGGTGAATAGGCAAAACCCAGGCGCGGCGACCAATCCGCCTTGCGCGGCTGCGGTTCACGGAAGGTAATGACTCCAGGAACATCGGCGATGGCACTCAATTGCTGGGCTCGCGACAATACCGGCACGGTGACAAATTCGTAACGCACGCCCAGGTTGAGAGTGAGATTCGACCGGATCCGGAAATCATCCTGCACATAGGCGGCATTCTGCAGGAATCCGGCGGGCATCCCGTTAACCATGGGTCCCGTAGTGCCCAGAAACCGGTTGCCGGAAGAATTCGGCGTCAGGTCGCGCAGATACTGGTCGAGGGTTCGATACCGATAGAAACCCCGTGGGTTGGAGACAAACGAAGTGGTCAGGATGATGTCGCGGAAATCGTAGCCGGCTTTAACCGTGTGCCGCCCCATAGTCCGCGTAATGTTATCCGTTAATTGCAAGGAACCCTGGATCTGCCCGTTGGGCACGTTCGCATTCGCGCCCAACTGCAGTCCAAGATCGTCAAACGCGATCGCCGGGAAGGTATCCAGACCAGGGAAAGTAGAGTTGCCGCCGGCCCGGCGGTTGTCATTACGCGTAGAGGCCAGACGCAGTTCATTCTGCATCACCGGAGAGAAATTGTGATACTCCGACAGCGAAATCAGGTGCGTGTTGTTAGGCACGTCGGCAAAGAATTGAGGCAGGGTGGCGCCACTGGGGTCGATCCCCATGGAACGGCCGTAAATATATCGGCCTCGCACTTGATCGCGGTTGCTGACATTCCAATCGGTGCTGCCAGCAGCGCGATAGTTGTTGTTATAAAAGGGCGCCACAATCGAAAGTGGACCCACCGGGATCGGCGTATTCAGAACGTTAACCGTGCTCCGCTGTTGGGGGGCTGCCGGGCTTTCCCGCCGCAGCACATCCAGATTGGTCTTACTGATTCCCGCGAGACTCGCCAGCGTCTGGTATCCGGCCTCCGTGGGAGCCGATACCAACCCGGGCGCGAAGGCCTGGCCGATGGGATTGTACTCAAAGCTTCCAAAGTAGAATAGCTTGTTCTTGCGGATGGGGCCGCCGATGGTTGCTCCCAGGCGGTTATCGTCGGAGCGGGGAGGCTCTTTCTTCCCCAGCCGCGAGTAGATCGCATCCAAGGCCATCAGATTGCGATTCTTGAAATACTCGTATAGAGAGCCGTGCACACGATTGCCGCCGCTTTTCAGGACCGTATTGAAAATGCCGCCCGTCGCTCCGCCGTATTCGCTGTGGAAATGATTTTGCACCAAAGAAAATTCCGCGATCGCTTCGTTCGAAACCACCACCGATCCCAAAGGACCGCTGAGGAAGTAGCTGTTGTTATCGGCGCCTTCCACGTAAAAGCGGTTCCCCGTGGGCCTCTGACCGGCGACGCTGGGGCCCATCCCCTGACCCAAGCCGCCGGAAGACGCCACCCCGGCCGCGAGAAGACTCAAATTCAAGAATCCAGACCCGGTAGCCGCCGCCGGCACGTTCGCCAGGAAGCGCGAATCGAAGGCCGTTTGCACCTGCGAAGACGCGCTGTCAAGTGGGGCTGGAGCGGCCACAACCTGCACCGAGGTCACCTGCGTGGTAAGTTGAAGCGAAAAATCAACGGACGCGGTGCGATTGAGCTGAAGCGCTACGTTGGTTGTGGTATTCGGCGAAAAGCTTGGGGCCACGGCCTGGACACTGTAAGTTCCGATGGGAAGGTGAGCAAAGCGGTATTGCCCGGCGCGGTCCGCCGCGGCTTTGTATTCGATGCCAGTTTCGCCGCGAGTCGCGGTCACGCTGGCGCCCGCCACGGAAGCGCCTGAGGGATCGGTGACCGTACCCACCAGCGTGCTGTCGATTCCCTGTGCGCAAAGAAGCGCCGCTGTAAGGAGGAACCCGGCCAATAGACGGCGGACCCTGGTAATACATGGGTTGGTACTCATGGTGCTCCTTAGTACTTTCGTGCGAATCGGGCGCCAACATTAGCGCCGCCGGTTAGCGGGGCGGCGAATACGCGCGAAGCAGACGCACATTACCCTTTATTTGTGTGACTTGAGGGCCTTGCAACCATACATCACCGGGCCGGGTGTCACGACCGTCCACTTGGCCTGATCCGCCGATCACAATCAGCAGGGCGGGACCCCTGGTTGCCGGCAGCGCCACAGGACCAGTAGCGGACTCGGTGACAAAATGCCCACACGAGACCGGTGGTTCGCACCGAGCCTGGTGCGGCCACAGATGACTTACGGCGAGGGCATGGTCAAGATGCAATTCCCTGCCTCGGCCATAATCGTACAGACGGTAGGTGATGTCGGAGAGCTGTTGGATCTCGCAAATCGTCAGTCCAGCCCCAATGGCATGCACCGTTCCCGCCGGAATTAAAAAGGTATCACCTCGAGCGGCCGGATGCCACTGGAGCAGTTGCTCGACCTCACCGGTCAGGGCGGCTTCGCGGAGACGCTCGCGGGTAACCGGCTCGCGGAATCCGGCGGCAATTTTCGCGCCGGGCTCGGCCGCCAGCATATGCCACATCTCGGTCTTTCCCGGCGAATTGTGGTGGAGACGAGCGTAGTCGTCATCCGGATGCACCTGTACCGAAAGGTTTTCGCGGGTAAAGAGGAACTTCACCAATAACGGAACTTCAGAGGTCTCGAACCAGACTTCGCCGATGGGCGGCGAACCGGGTTTTACGGGTGCGTCGAGGAACTCATTGGGGAACTCATTGGGGAACCAGGGAGCGAGGTCCGTGACTCCCCAGATGCGCTCGTGAAAGCTGGGTTCAAGCTTACGCACTCTAGAGGTGTTTGGCGATGAACCGTTCAATGCGGTCGAGCCCGCGCTCCAGCTCTTTCATCGAAGTTGCGTACGAGATGCGGATATGGTCGTTGGTTCCGAACGCTTCGCCGGGAACGACAGCGACGAACTCCTCGGCGAGCAGCTTTTCGGCAAATTGCAACGAGTCCGCGATGCCGTTGGTAAAGGCGGCGCTCACATTGGGATAAGCATAGAAGGCCCCCTGCGGCATCTGCGCCGTAACGCCCTTCATGGCGCGCAGGCGGCCGATGACGTAATCGCGGCGCTTCCTGTATTCGGCGAGCATGACGGCGACGGAATCCTGCGGACCGCGCAGGGCTTCTATCGCCCCCTTCTGCGCGAAGGAGGTTGGATTAGAGGTTGCGTGGCTCTGCAACTTCCCGATTCCCGCAACTAACGGCGCGGGGCCTAGAACGAAGCCGATGCGCCATCCCGTCATGGCATAAGTCTTGGAGAGCGATCCGGCGATCAGCACCGTGTCTTTGACGCCGGGAAGCGCCGCCAGCGAATAGGGTTCGCCTTCGTACATGAAGCGGTGGTAGCACTCGTCAGTCATCACCCAAATGCCGCGGTCCTTGGCGATAGCGACGATGCGTTCCAACTCGGCGCGATCGAAAACCGCGCCACTGGGGTTCGAGGGCGAATTCAGAATAATGATCTTGGTCTTGGGCGTGATGGCGCGCTCCACCATCGACGCGGTGAGAGTGAAGCCCTTTTGCTCGTCGGTATTGACGAAGACACACTTGCCGCCCGCGTAGTTCACCACGTCCTTGTAGGTGACCCAGTAAGGCACGGGGATGATGACTTCGTCGCCGGGATCGACCAGGGCTTGCGTGACGTTAAAGATCGCGTGCTTGCCTCCGACGGTCGCAATGCATTCCTTGGTGTTGTACGCCGTCCCGTAATCGCGCTTGTGGCTATCGCAGATGGTCTGCTTCAGCTCTTCGGTGCCGCCGGTATTGGTGTACTTAGTGAAATTTTGATTGAGGGCATCAATGGCGGCGTTCTTGACGTTATCGGGGGTGGGGAAATCCGGCTCTCCGGCCCCGAAATCGACGACATCGGCGCCCTCGCGGCGCAGGCGGTCGGCGTCGGCCGCCACCTTCATGGTGGACGATACGCTGATGAGCGAAATCCGCTCGGCAAGTGTTTGGGTCATGGGCATGATTGGTTGTATTTACTTTACTCCTTCAATTCCGTTTGCTGACTAATTTCGTTTGCTCACGCGGTTCTTGAGATGCTCTTCGATCAGCGGAGGCACGAATTCCGATACGTTGCCGCCCAGCGACGCCACTTCCTTCACCAGTTGCGAACTGACAAAGGAGTAGGCTTCGGCGGCCATCAGAAAGACGGTCTCGACGCCAGGGCTGAGCCTCCGGTTCATGTGCGCGATCTGCAATTCGTATTCGTAATCGGAAATCGCGCGAATGCCGCGGATGATAAAATTCGCTCCCCGTTCGGCCACGTAGTCGACGAGTAGGCCGTGGAAGCAGCCGACCTCGACATTCGCGAAGGGCTTGACCACTTCCCGCAGCATCTCCACGCGCTCGTCGACGGAAAACAGGCTCTGCTTGCGCCGGTTCTCAAGCACGGCCACGATCAGGTGATCGGCCAGTTTGCTGCCGCGCGAAATCAGGTCCAGATGCCCGTTGGTGATCGGGTCAAAGGAACCGGGATAGATGGCGACAATTCTCGATTTCGGCGGCGCGGCCACGCGCTCTCCTTATAGTGGTGGGGTTGAAATTCAATTCTAGCAAAAGGGCGAGGCGCGCTCGGCTCCGGGAGAGTTTAGAGCTGGCCCGCGTGGGCTCCCTGCCAGTTCGACCCATACCAGCTCAACCAGGCGGAAGGATCGTCGCCGATCTTCTCCAGCGTAATCTCGCGCAAAGCCTGGTACACCCACTTCTTCGTGGTTTGGTCCAAATTGGGGTCCTGGCTGAAGCGGATCAGGTCCGGCACGGCCTTCTTACGAAGCTCGCGGGTTAGCATTCCCGCGTCGGCAAGATTACAAGCCGCCCGTTCGCGGAGGTCGTGGGATGGATCGCTCCGGAATATTTCCAAGAGTGGAGCAATCGTATTCTCCGTGCCGAGCAGCGCCAAACCATTGATTGCCGCCGCCCGCATATCCCCGTCCGGATCGCGTGCGTAGAGCATGAGCGTGTCGAATGCCCGTTGCTTTTCTACACCTCGATTGCCCAGAATGCCCAGGTGCGACAAAAAGAAATACTTCCGGTCCGCACTGGTAGCGGCTGAATGAACGATTCCATCGAGCGCCTCGGAAGTCTTGGGGAAACCCGCCTCAATCCGCCACACTTCGAGGGCCGCGGCGCGGACTCTCAGGTCGCTGGAAAAGTAGGCCACGTCGGTAAGCTTCGACAGCTCCGGCGTGGAACGGATCTGCCCCAACCAAGCGTCGGCCCGCTTCTCAATTTCCTCGCCCGCGCCCGCATAGTGGTTGATGGTGCGCTCCAGCAGCCGCATGACCTGATCCTGCGCCGGCATGGCGCTAATTTCTTCCAGTTCATGTTCGGAGAGCTTCGCCGCGGACGCGAGGACCGGGGCGCCCGACAGGCGCAAGAGAGCTTCGAGACCGGCTATTAAATTTTGCCCCGCAAGCGCCATTGCCATCGTCAAAACGACGGCGACGGATAATACCAGCCGCGAACCACGCATAGCCCCAGCATGACAGCGCCGCCCCGCAAAAGAAACAGAAAAACATACCTAGTACAGAGCTGAGCACAAGCAGGCGAGCCGCCCAGCACCGTAACCAGCCCGGGGTTGTAATCAGAATGTTACGCTGGTCTTAGTGCGATTCAAGGGGTCATTTCGGCTTGCCTGGCTTCTGCCGGGCGCGATCTTTCTGGGTTCCGCGGCCATTGCGGCAGAGGGAGACGCCTACGTCCCTCTCTTCGTCATTGAGCGCAGCGTCAACAAGAATGTGGTCCACTATGATGCGAAGCTGCGCAACGGCAAACTGGACTCGGAGCAGCCGGTAGTAGCGTACTGGATCATGGGCGAGAACAACGGCCGCCGGCAGGAACTCAACCTGCTGGAACGCTTAAGGGCGTATGGATTCAGCGTCAAACCGGACAAGGATCCCGACACCTTCAGGCTGACGATCGTCTCCGATAAGAAGATAGAAATCCGCATCGTCGGCAAGGGCCAGGACGTGCGCGCGGAGGCGAAAATCGGCAACTGCGAAGCGCACCTGCGGAAGATCTTTATCGCCTCCAAGAAGTCGCTGATCATCAGCCTGCCCGAGTACGCGGAGATGATCGGTACCGATCTTGCAACCGGCTCGGAGTGCCACGAGCGCGTCACGCCGGCGGACCGCTAACCCCGGGGTCGATCCAGGCATGTGGACAGGGCCGCCCTCTAAGCAGGCCGATGCGCTTTGAGGAACGAACGGATCTGACGCACCGCCACGGGAATCCGCTCCTTGGGCTCTTTCCAGGGGTACATGCTCACTTCGGCCTTCGGCGCGAGCATCGCGCATTCCATGGCGACTGCGTAAGGGTGCGACGGGGCATCGTCCGGCATGACCAGGACCGGAGTCTGGCAAGTACGCACCAGATCCCGTGACGCGCTGAACACGAAGTCAGGGTTGCTTTCGAACATGTTCGTCGCAAATTTATCGGCCACCGCCATCGTGATCTCGGGCCGCTTGGCGGTTATCAAGGCAGGCCAGGTCTTCCAGAACCGGCCCGGGTGGTTGGGCTCACGCATCTCCGGACGCCATCCCACGGGCTGCGCCACCACGGCCGCGACGATACGATTGGGCGCGCGCTTCAGCAGACTCCAGATGAAGGGGCCGCCGATGCAAAAGCCCATCACCATGAACTTGTCGATGCCCAGATGATCCATCAAACCGAGATGGTCGTCGGTGAAGGAATCCCACGGCCGGTCCACCTCGACAGGACCGGTGGATTGGCCGCTGGGAGCGTTGCGCAGATCCGCCGTAATGCAGCGATACTCTCCCCTGAACTCCTCGATGGCGCCGAAGGGCCCATTGCGGTCAAAGGAGCCGATGATCGAGTTCAATCCGCCGCCGGGAAGGAGCAGCAGCGGGTAACCGGACCCGGTGTCGTCATAGTGAATGCGGACGGGGCCTTTTTCGTAGAACTTGCCGCCTGCTGCCTTCCCCGCCTGCTGAGCAAAAACCTGCGGCACGGCGGCGGCGGCGGCGGCCGCGGCACCCGCTGCCAAAATGGTGCGTCTGGTCGAATCCATAATCGGTGCCTCCTCGTTCATTGTCATGACGCTCATCGTCATGGCAATCCATAGCTCGAAAGGATTCTAGCACAGGAGCGGGGGGCGCAGTGGTAACCTTGAGGTTTCATACATGGCTGACAAACAATTGCAGATCATCCCGCTCGGCGGGCTGGGCGAATTCGGAATGAACTGCATGGCCGTACGCTATGGCGACGACATCATCGTCCTGGACGCGGGCATGATGTTCCCGGACGCGGAATTGCTAGGCGTCGATATCGTGACGCCGGATTTCAGTTATCTGGAAGAGAACTCCGATAAAGTCCGCGGCCTGATTCTCACGCACGGACACGAAGACCACATTGGCGGCATTCCCTTTCTGCTGTCTCAACTGGACATTCCCGTCTATGGCACGGCATTCACGCTGGCTCTGGTGGAACGGCGCCTGGAAGAGCACCAGATGCTGGACAAAGTCCGGCTGAATACAGTCAAGCCGGGTGGGAAACTGACGCTGGGGCCGTTTGCCATTGAGTTCATCCACGTGACGCATTCGATCGTCGCCTGCGTGGCGCTGGCCATCACGACTCCGCTGGGGGTCATCATCCACACGGGCGATTACAAAGTGGACCCCACGCCCACCGACAACGAACTGTTCGATCTGCACACGCTGGCCGAATACGGCAAGCGCGGCGTGCTGCTGCTGATGTCGGATTCGACCAACGTCGACCGGCCCGGCTATACGGAGAGCGAACGCGCCGTTGGCCCCCGCCTGGAGGATCTGTTCGTGCGCAGCCCGCGGCGACTGGTCATTTCCTGCTTCAGTTCCTCGATTCATCGTTTGCAGCAGATTCTGGATCTGGCCCAGGAGTACGGCCGCAAGGTGGCGTTCCTGGGACGCAGCATGAACAACACGACGGAGATCGCCCACGATCTGGGACTGCTGACGATTCCCAATGGCATTCTTCTGCGTCCGCAGGACATCATGCAGACAGCGCCCAGCAAGCTGGTGGCGGTGGCTTCCGGAACCCAAGGCGAGCCCATGTCCGCGCTGTCCCGTGTCGCAGTGGATAACCACAAGTCGCTATCGCTCGAAGCCGGCGACACCGTGGCGCTGAGTTCCCGCATCATTCCCGGCAACGAGAAGGCGATTTACCGGATGATGAATCACGTCGCCAAGCGCGGCGCTGACGTCATCTATGGGCCGATGAACCCGCCCATTCACGTTTCCGGCCACGGCAGCGCGGAGGAGTTGCGACTGGTGCTGAACCTGGTGCGGCCGCGCTTCTTCGTGCCGATCCACGGCGAATACCGGCAGATGGCCAAGCACGCCCAGTTGGCACACCACCTGAGCCACCTGGGGCTGGAGGATACGTTCATTCTGGAATCGGGGCAGACACTCGTGATCGACAACGAGGGCGCGCGCAAGGGAGAGCCGGTGACGGTGGGCCGCGTGTGCATCGATTCCGGCTCCATCGGCGATGTAGTGGAAGAATTCGTCATTCGCGACCGGCGCCATCTGTCCGAAGACGGCTTCGTGCTGCCGATCATCGCGATCAACAAGAATTCGGGGCGTTCGGAAGGGTTGCCGGAAATCGTCAGCCGCGGCTTCATGTCGATGGAGGAAGGCACGGACCTTTTGCGCGACGCGCGCCAGGTGGTGCTCAAGACGATCGAGTCGTCAACCGTGGAAGAACGCGGTGATTGGGGCGTCATGCAGGAGAAGATCCGCGTGGACCTCCGGCGTTTTATCCACAAGCAGACTTCGCGGCGTCCGCTCATCATGCCTGTCATTTTGGAGGTATGACGGAAGCCGCCGGCATGTCCTCGCGCTACGCGTCGCGCTGATGCGGGACGCTATTTGCCTGTCCCTCAGTTGTTTTCGAGCGGCAGGCGCGCGGCGCCGTACAAACCTGCGTCTCCACCCAACGCCGCCCGTTCCACGCGCGGTGGATTGTTGCGATAGATAAACGACCGGTGCGTAAGCTCCTTCTTCATGGCCGGCTCGAACAACTCCCAGGCCGCGGTGAGTCCACCGCCCAACAAGTACAGCGGGAAATTGAAGGTATTGATCAAATTACCCAGCAAGATGCCGAGAGCTTCACCTACCGTATCGAAGATCAGGCGGGCGCGTTCGTTACCGCCCTTGGCCAAGTGAAATACTTCCTCGGAGGAGAGGCCCTGTCCGAGATTCAACAATTGTGCCATGGCGGAAACGGCAGTCGCCGAAGCGTACTTTTCGACGCAACCATTGTTGCCGCAGCCGCAGGGATAGCCGTTGGGGGAGACCGTGATGTGGCCGAGTTCGCCGGCCATACCCAGCACTCCGTGCAGGACGCGGCCGTTCACAATGATGCCTCCGCCGATGCCGGTGCCCAGGGTGAGCAGAACCAGGTCGCCGGTGCCGCGTCCCGCGCCCATCCATTTTTCACCGAGCGCGGCGGAGTTGGCGTCATTTTCAAGAATCACCGTCGTGCCGAGCCGCTTTTCGATTGCGTCGCGGACGGCGAAATTCTCAAAGCCCGGCAAATTTGGCGCAACCGATACGACACCTGACTCCAGCATGATGAAGCCCGGCATGCCCACTCCGACGCCGGCCAAGTTCTGTCCTGAAAGTCCGTCTCGCAACGTCTCTACGGAGCGGACCATGTCGGAAATGACGGCGTCGCGGCCTCCGTTGACGGGAATGGCTCCGGCGACCTTGCCGAGCATCTTGCCGTCGCGGCTGATGGCCGCCGCGCGCAGGTTGGTTCCGCCTAAGTCGACGCCAATCGCGTAATCGGCCATGCGTTTGTCCTAGTGAACCGTATACGGCGCGGCGAGCGCGAACGGCGCAATCTCGATATCGAATGGACGGCCGTCGGAGTGGATCATCTGATACGTACCGTGCATGAGCCCGGTGGGAGTTTTGAGAGGACACCACGAAGAGTACTTGAACGACTCGCCGGGCGCGAGAATGGGCTGCTCGCCGACGACGCCGGGGCCGCGCACCTCCTCGACGTGATCCAGCGCGTCGGTGATGATCCAATGACGGCTGATCAGTTGCACGGTCTCCGCGCCCTGGTTGGTGACGCGGACGGTATATTGGAAAATCCACTGGCTGCTTTGCGGGCTCGAGTTATCGGGCGAATAGCGCGAAAGCACCTCCACGCGGATCTGGTTCGTCACCGCGTCGGAGATCGGAGAGGGCTTGGATCGCTGTTCAGTCATGGTAAAGGCTCATGATAGCAGGCTAAGAAAGACTCACGAAAAAAAGATCCGCCACGCCGTGACGGTGAGCGCGTGCGTCACCATGGACGCGCGGATGCTCTTGGCTTGCCGGAAAGCCAGGCCGCAGAAGACGCCAAGGAGCACGGAGATGGGCAAGATCCGCCAGTTCGGGAAGGACCGGTACCAAAGATGCACGGAACCGAAGAGGAGCGATGCCGCGAGCAATCCAACCCACTCATTGCCGAGCCAGCGCGTGAGCCACTGTTGCAGGAGTCCGCGGAAGAAGAACTCCTCGCCGAGCGCGACGACCCACAGGATGCCAAAAAACGTTGCGATGCCGACGGTGACGTTTTTCTCCAGAGTGCCGTAACGCATGTGTGGGTGCGCGAATCCTGTGGCCCAGGAGGCGGCCGCCGCCACGGGAAGGAAACCCAGGAAGTATAGCGCGCCGATTTTCCACTCGCTGGCGCGCGGCCAGAAGCCGAAGCCGATGTTGGGTATCCCGCGGACGCTCAACATCGCCAGCAGTCCCGTGCGGAACCACATCAATTGGCCGAGCACTGCAAGCGGTAATTTCGCATTGGGCGTGACGTAGAGCGGCGGGACCACACGCGACATCCACACCGCGGCGACAAAGATCAAAAACAAAATGTCGACGGAAGTTTCGTGCGGGAAGACGATGTACCAGAATGCCGACGCGAAGGCGAGCCCGGCAATCCAGGCGAGCGAATGCCAGGAGAAATTCCCCAGCGCGAGCGAAGCGAGAACGTAAGGAGCAAGCGCCGCCGCGACGAGCGCGAGTGCTGTCCCGTTGCGATGGAGTTTCTCCAGGCGGCCGCGCAATTTCTCCGCGCCGAGGATGTAATAGAAGCTGATTTCAAGCAGAAAAGCGGGCAACGCGAGCAGCACCATATTCCATGGGATGCCCCGCTCTTGCGCGTAGAAGTAAGCCGCGGCGGCGCCGGCGGCCCAGAGGAGCGGGAAAACAAGAATCATGCTCGCGTTTCATCGTAGCATTTGAGAATGAGCCGTTTTCCCGGTGTCGACTATTTTTCCATCGATTCACAGTTCTCCGAGGAGGAGTTGCTGGTGCGGCGGACCGCGCGGCAGTTCGTCGACGAGCAGGCTCTGCCGCTGATGCGGGATTGCTTTCGCGAAGGCCGTTTTCCGACGGAGCTCATCCCGGAACTGGGCCGCCTTGGCTTTCTGGGCGCGAATCTGGAAGGCTACGGCTGCGCGGGCATGAACAACGTGGAGTACGGCCTGGTGATGCAGGAGATCGAACGGGGCGATTCCGGGCTGCGCAGCTTCGTCAGCGTGCAGAGCGCGCTGGTGATGTATCCGATACTGACGTTTGGCGGCGACGAGCAGAAGCAGCGCTGGCTGCCGGAATTGCAAAGCGGCAAAGCCATCGGCTGCTTCGGCCTGACCGAACCGGATTTTGGTTCGAACCCGGCGGGCATGCGGACGCGCGCGCGCCGCGACGGGACCGACTGGATTCTGGACGGCGAAAAAACCTGGATCACCAACGGCAGCGTGGCCGATGTTGCCGTCGTCTGGGCGCGCACGGACGAAGGAGTCCGCGGATTTGTGATTGAGAAAGGCACGCCGGGATTCAAGGCCACGGAGATTCACGGCAAGCTTTCCATGCGCGCATCGGTGACATCGAGCCTATCGATGGCCAACTGCCGCGTTCCCGCCAGCGCGCTGTTGCCGGGGGCCGAGGGTCTGCGGGCTCCTCTATCGTGCTTGACACAGGCCCGTTACGGAATCGGCTGGGGCGTGATCGGAGCCGCGATGGATTGCTATGAGACGGCGCGGGCGTATTCGGTGATGCGCAAGCAGTTCGACGGCAAACCCATCGCCTCGCATCAGCTCGTGCAGGAAAAGCTAGCCGGTATGATCACGGAAATCACCAAGGCGCAGCTTCTGGCGCTGCACGCCGGGCGATTGAAGGATCAAGGCAAGCTCGACGCCGCGCACGTTTCCATGCTCAAGCGCAACAACGTGGCGATGGCGCTCGACTGCGCGCGCTCTGCCCGTGACTTGCTGGGCGCCAACGGGATCATGGATGAGTACCCGATCATGCGCCACATGTGCAATCTGGAGACCGTGAAAACCTACGAAGGCACCGATCACATTCACGCCCTGGTGATCGGCGAGCGCGTGACTGGAATCGCCGCGTACAAGTAGAATAAGATCTTATGTCTGAAAATACGAATGATCGTCCGCTCGGATTCAACACCCGCGCGCTGCATCACGGCTATCAGCCCGATTCCGCGATGGGAGCCCGCGCCGTGCCGATCTTTCAGAGCACGTCGTTCGTGTTCAAGGATTCCGATCACGCCGCGAAGCTGTTCGCGTTGCAGGAATTCGGCAACATCTACACGCGCATCATGAACCCGACCACGGACGTGCTGGAGCAGCGCGTCGCGTCGCTGGAGAACGGCGCCGCGGGTTTGGCGATGTCCTCCGGGCAAGCCGCGCAGTTCGTGGCCATCAACAGCCTGCTCGAATCCGGGGACGAAATGGTGGCCGCCACCACACTCTACGGTGGCACCTACACGCAGTTCGACGTCAGTTTCCGCAAGATGGGCTACAACGTCAAGTTTGTCGAGCCCGACGATCCGGAAAACTTCCGCAAGGCCATCACGCCCAAGACCAAATGCCTGTATGGGGAAACCATCTCCAATCCGCGCGGCAATGTGCTGGATATTGAAGCGGTGGCCAAGATCGCCCATGAGCACAACATTCCGCTGGTGATCGACAATACGTTCGCGACGCCCTACCTGTGCCGTCCCATCGACTTCGGCGCGGATATCGTGGTGCACTCGCTTACCAAATTCATGGGTGGCCACGGCAACTCGATCGGCGGCATGATCGTCGACGGCGGCAAGTTCGATTGGACCAAGGGCAAGTTTCCGCAGATCAACCAGCCTTCGCGCGCCTATCACGGCATGAACTTCAGCGAGGTCTTCGGCCCCATCGCCTTCATCATCCGCGCGCGCGTGGAAGGATTGCGCGACCTGGGAACCTGCTTGAGTCCGTTCAATTCATTCCTGTTCCTGCAAGGGATCGAGACGCTGGGCATGCGCATGGACCGCCATATTTCCAATTCCATGACCGTAGCGAATTTCCTGCAAGACCACAAGCTGGTGACCTAGGTGTGTCGCTAGTATGTGATCTGTCCGGTTGAATTCACACATGAACTGTCCGCTTTGAAAAAGCGGCGGAGGAAGCTGAGGGGTGGACCCCAGCCAGCAATACTCCGCGGCGGAAACGGAGCGGATGATGAAACTGCAAGACGTGTTAC
>CAMAVI010000057.1 GCA_945861625.1 Candidatus Sulfopaludibacter sp. SbA3 | reverse complement strand
TTACCCGCGGGAGCCGCCAGCGGAAAACGCGATGCGCCCGCATTCGCGTTGTTGGCGTAGGGGTCGGCGTTGGCCGGCGGTGCGTTCTGGGCTACGGCAGTTCCTAGAACCGCCGCGAATGTCAATGCAAAATACAAATGTTTCATGTTTAGTGTCCTTTATGCCTTGGCTTGGGTGCTGCTGACAATCTGCGGAATCAACTCGCCCGACACATCCGTCAGCCGCATGTTTCTTCCATTGAGACAATACGTCATTCGTTTGTGATCCATGTCCAGCAAGTGTAGCAGGGTTGCGTGGACGTCATGGGATGCCGCCTCCCGTCAGGAAGATGGTCATGGCGCCGGGGTTGTGGCCCAGACCGCGCTGGGAAATGGGCATGCGGCCGAATTCGCTGTGCCGCATGACGGCGCCCATAAACCGTTGCATCACGCCGTGGATCATCCCTAATAAGTCCTCCCTGTTCGAAATTGAACAAGTTACACTACTTGTACTCTACGCCCACCCGCTTCAGTAAGTCCTTTGCAAGCTTCCAGCGCTAGTATAGCGGAAAAATAGGAAACCCAAAGGGGCTTTCCTGCCGGGTAAATGCCCTCAATATATGCGATTGAGGAGAATAGTCAACGGGCTGGCTGGGGGAGCCAACTGGTGGAGATTGTAATGGGGGAGGACGTCTCGCGGGGTACATTCATCAGGAATCTTTGGCCGTTATTCGTGGCCTGGTAGCGGGACCGGCGGTCGGTTCGTTCCAAACGAACCGTGAACAGCGGCTTCACCGGTCCTGGCTCGAAGACTGGCCCGTCCGTCTTGACGTGGACCGCGTAGAGGGCATCGCCGTTCGTATAGTAGAGCTCCTTGCCGTCTCCGCGCCAGGAGGGCTCGATCCCGCCCATGGTCGAGATTTGCCACTCGCCGCCGGAAGGGGGAAAGCTCTGGACATATACCTCCGGACGCCCCGACTGTTTCGACGTATAGGCTACCCATTTCCCGTTGGGTGAAACGCGGAGGTTGTCCATGGCGTAGGGACCCAGTAGCTTGCCGCCTGCGGCCGGAAGTGCCCAAGTGGATATTCCCATGCGGAAAAGGAGCTGCTGGCCGTCGGGCGTCCATTCGTGAATGTACTTGTGTTCGTTGGTGTGTAGCAGGAGGCGGGGGGCGGAACCGCCGGCAATATCCTTCTCGTAAACGTCAATCACTCCGTCATGGAAGGCCTCATAGGCGATTCGCCGGCCATCCGGCGACCATATCGGATTGGTTTCGTCAGCGGTGTTAAACGTAAAACGGGAGAACGCCCCGCTGGTGAAGTCCTGCAGCCACAGATCGCGAGTACGGATCTGCGGATCCATCCGTGAAATGATCAACTTCTTTCCGTCCGGGGACAGGGACGGGTTGGAGAACTCTCCGGATTCACCGACGGAGCCCAGATGTTTCCCTCCGCGGTCGATCCAGACCAGGTTGGTGGAACCAGTATCCACGTGGCTGCGATAGGCCAGCACCCCGTTCCGGGAAACCGAAAGCGCGGCGCGCGGATGTCCGCCGCCGGAGCCGATCAGCAGGCGGGGCGCGACGACAAACGCCGTGCCCAGGAGCTCGCGTCTTTCTGTGTCGAACGCCTGGCCCATCAAGTTCGTGTCGCGCGCGAACAGCAGATAGTCGCGGTCCCCTACTCGCGTGTATTCGGCGTTGGCGCTGGAGTTGGTCAGCCGTTGGCTGGGTGACCCATCCAGGGAACCCACAAAGATGCCGGAATTCTCCGGCAGTTCGCTCTGCACGAAATAAATGAAATGGCGCCCGTCGGGAAGAAACTGCGGGGCGGAGTGGCGGACTTCATGGCTCGTCAAATTCAGGTGTGTGACCGCCTCGGGTTGTCCGCCCGTGGCGGCCACGCGGAAGATTTCCGGGCGCTCATTGGTCCGGAACAGGATCACGCCATCGCGGCTCCAACTGCCCGAAGAGGTTCGCGACCGCGGGACGTCGCAGATGGTCTGCGTGGTCCCGCTTTGCAAATCCATCCGCTTCAGTTTGCCGGCCGCGAAAAAACCGATGGAACGGCCGTCGGGCGACCAGAAGGCGGCGTCAACCAGCTCCGTTCCGGTGATCGCCGTGGCGTTCAGGGAATCCAGCGGCCGCATCCAGAGCTGCGTCCCGCCATCCGGGCGCTCTCCGGTAAACAGGACGCGGTCGCCGTTGGGAGACACCGCGATGGTATCGACATCCTGCGTGGTCACCAGATCCGGCGGCGAAATTTGAAAACTGACCGCGTGCTCGGCGGGGGTGGCTTCGGAAAAGTGAAGCGCCGCGAGGGCCAGGGCCATGACGGCGAGGAATCCGGTAATCGCCCAATAATAAAACGGCAACCGGAGTTGTGGATGAGCCGCCGGCGGCGGTTCCGGCTCCACTATGGACTCAACGGGTTTCCAGTCAATGGGTTCCGGCGCCGGCTGGGCATTCACTTCCAGAATTTCCCCGGCGAAACGGTATCCGTAGCGGGGCAGGGTTTCAACCCATTCGGCGCCGTCGCCGCCGAGCGTTTTTCGCAGAGCGGACACCTGAAAAGACAGGTTGGCGTCTTCGACGAAGGTCTGGGGCCACAGAGCTTCCATCAATTCCTTCTTGGTGAGCACGCGGCCCCGGTTCTCGACCAGGAGGAACAGGAGATCAAACGTCTTGGGAGGGATGTTGATAGATACACCGCCGCGGGTCAGCAGGCGCTTGGCGGCATCTAACCGGAACGTTCCAAACTCGAATATGGCTCCGATCGCGTTTGTCATTGATCTAACGCCGGTTATCCCCAGGAGGGCAATTCGATCTATTGTATCGGGTGATCCCCTGCTGGGCAAGCCGAACCGGTCGACACTGAACCGGCCGCATAAATAAAAAGGGCGGTGCGTTACGCTCGCACCGCCCGGAAATACCAAGACTACGTTAAAACGTAATCTTCAGAGCAAGACGCAGAGTGCGTTGATCCACACCATCGCGGCCCGTGTTGGCGATTTCAAACGCCTGCATAAACGCGCCGTTGGTTACGTTGTTGGCAGGCGTTTGGCCGGTGGAGCTGTTATAGCCGGGGCTGGCGTGGTGCGGAGTGTTGGTTATATTGAACGCTTCGACGCGGAAGGCGACGTTATAGCGTTCGTGGAAGGCGAACGATTTCTGCAATCCGGTGTCCACGTTAAATAAGCCGGGTCCGCGCAGAGACATCATGCCGCAGGTGCCGAAGCGGGGAGTCCCCGTGGGAGCGGAGAATGCGGAGCGGTCGTACCAATTGTAGATATCGCCGGTCTGCTTCGCAGGCGCATTGCAATCGGCGAACTGGGAGGAGTTGACGGCATTCAGAGTTACCGGGGCGGAGATGACGCTAAACGGTCTTCCACCGAACATGCTCATCAGGCCGCTCAACTGCCAGCCGCCCAGCAGCAGGGACATCTTGCCGCTGGAGAAGTACGGCTTGCCTTTACCCATGGGCAGTTCGTACACGCTGGTCATCTGCAAGTTATGGGTAATGTCGATCGGCTGCAGGCCGTAGTTCTTGGCCCTGTAATACTCGGGAATCGCGGACCATCCGTGCGCGGTCTGGCCCGCGCCAACCGCCGAGTCGTAGCCCAGGTTCTTGGACCAGGTGTAACCCACCGTCCAGGTAAAGCCAGGCAAGGTGGCCTTCATGCGGGCCTGCAGCGAGTTGTAGTTGTTGCCGCCCATAATGCCCAGCAGCGGCGTGCTGGCGACACGGCCATTATTCGCCGCATTGTTATAGCGCAAGCCGGCCGTGCCGGTACCAATGGCGGAGTAATTCTGTTCGAGCGACATCCAGGGATCGATCTGTTTGGAACCTACATAGCCAACGGAAGCCGTCCAGCCTTCCTTGATTCTTTGCTCGATCGTGAAGTTGTAGGTCTGGATATACCCGCGCTTGTAGTTGGCCCGGTCATAGTCAAACAAGCCCGCCGTTCCCGGCACGGTAACCTCGCCCGTACTCAGATCCGGCGCGGTCAACACCGGGATGCCTTGGCGGAGCGTGGTCGCATAGGACAATGCATTCGGCGGTTGCAGGATCTGGCCGAAGATGGAGGGGAAGTTGAGGCGCCGGTTGTTGAATGCAAAAATGTTGATTGGATCGTTCGAAATGCCGAAGCCGGCGCGGATCACGGTGCGGTCCGTGACACGGTAAGCCAGACCCAACCGGGGGGCAAACCTCAACTGGCGCTGATTGAAGATGCCGCAATCCGTGGCAACCGACGCCACTCCGCACAGGATCATCTTGCCGCGGGATTCGTCGTAGTACTCCATACCGGTGCCCTTGCGCACTGGTATAGCGAAGTAGTCCGCGCGGACACCGATATTCATGGTCAACTTCGGTGTTACCTGCCACTGATCGCGGACATACAAGCCCATGTACTTGTTGCTGGTGTAGTAGTAGTCCGGCCACTGATAGATCTTGCCGGATTCCTGGGGGTAGCCCAATAGGAAAGAAGCGAACGAGTTGTAGTCGCTTCCGGCGGAAGTAGTGCCGTTGGCATTTCTGAGCTGCGTAGTGCCTTGCGCAAAGCGGAAACCGCCGGCGCCGCTGATGAAGTTGCCGCTGGGCGTCTGCCACTGGCTCTCTTTGGAGCGCTGGATGTCTGAGTCAAAACCAAAGCGGAAGTTATGGTTCCCCTTGATCCAGCTCAGGTTGGCGTTGTAATTCCGCTGCGGATCCCAGTAGTCCTGCGGTTGGAAACGGCTCACCGAACCCAGGATGCCGAATCCGTCGATGGTCATCGTCGGCAATCCTCCCTGTTCCAATATCTTCTTGGGGGTCTGGCCGGCGGTGTTCAAGCCGGGAATCTGCATGAGCGTCCAGCCGAGGTTCTGCTCCTGCGCCGGCTGCGTGCTGGTGGCGATATTCACGGAGTAGCCGTAGTGAGCGTCAAAGATCATAGTCGGGCTGAGGATGTAGGTGCCGGAAATCGTGCCATTGAAAACGTTGGTGGCGCCAAATCCCTGGGCGGTGTTGGTATTCGACATACCCGGACCACCGAGATCGCCGAACTGAGCCGGCGTGGTCCAGGCGTTGTTGCCCCAGCCGAGGCGCACGAACGTGGCCAACTTTTGCGTGGGGTTCCAGTTCACCTTCGTGTCGGTCTGCGCCCGGCGCAGATAAGTGCTGCCGTTGGTCAATAGGTTGTTGGTGAGGCCGGCTGTGCCGGTTCCAATCTGGTTGGGCGAAGACCACTCGGGTCTTCCCAGAAGGGCTCTTACGCCCGGATCAATCCGGTTATCCGGAATAATGCCGCCGGCAAAGGGTAATCTTCCGCTGCCATTCGCGGCACCCGTGGCTGGATCGTAAATCGCCGTGCGGGAAGCACTCAGATTGCCCCTGCGCATGGCGGCGTTGGGAACCTGCGCCAGGAAGGGAGCCACCTGCACCAGACCGGTGCCTTCGAAACTGGCGAAATAGAACAGCTTGTCTTTCTTGATGGGTCCGCCAATGGTGCCGCCGTACTGATTGTTGATGTATTTCGGATTGCCCTGCGTGCGGTCCGCTTTCCAGGGGTAGGCCTGCAGGTGCTGGTTGGTGTGATCCATGAACAACGCGCCGTGAATGGAGTTGGTGCCGCTCTTGATGGTGATATTGACCGCGCCGCCGCCGGTGGTCTGCTCGGCGTCCAAAGAGTTGCCGGCGACGCTGACGCTCTCAATGGCTTCCAAGGCCGGGACGAACTGAGCCACGGTGAGGGCCGTCATATTAAATGTGCCGGTACCGTCCACGCGGATGGAGTTGGTGCCCTGGTAGCCGCCGCCGACGCTGAAGTTGAGTCCACGGCTCGAGTTCGCCGAGAAAGAGTTGGAATTCGTGGGCGGCGAAATGCCGGGCATGGTGATGAACAACATCTGGTAATTGCGTCCGATGGGCACCGGCACGTTGGTCAGCGACTTGATGTTGAGGTCATCGCGAACTTCGGCTTTGTCGGTCTGCAGCACGGTGGCATCGGCGGAGACCGTGACGTTTTCCGTCACCTGCCCAACAGTCAGCGCCACGTCCCGGCGCGCAATCTGTTCCGGAGCGACGGTCACACCCGTAACCGTGGTGGTCTGGAAAGCCGGCGCGGTCACCGTGATCCTATAGGTACCCGGCGGCAGCGTCAGAAGGTTGTAGCCGCCCTGCTCATTGGTTGTCGCTTCGCGCGTAAAGTTCGTGGCTTGCTCGGTGGCAACCACTTTGGCGCCGACTACCGCGGCGTTACTTGGATCAAATACGTTCCCGGTGATGCTCCCTTGGAGCAACTGTGCTTGCGCGGGAATCGCGGTGAGTCCCAATACGCAGAGCAATGCGAGAACTGCAAACCAATTCTGATGCCAGAAACGCTTCATGTACACTAGCCCCCTTGGCTAAAATTAAATCTCTATAGACTATAACCCAATTCGGCAGGGACAAACAATGGGCAAAAATCAGGCCTCTCCCAAAAACACCCCTCCCAAAAACACCGCGGCCGCCGGGGATGCGATCCCGCGGCGGCCGTATTAATTGATGCTGCTGGTTAGCGGCTCTCCTGGGACTCCCGGTCGCCGCCCATGCGTTTCTTGCGGTTGCGTTTCCGCGCCAAGGCTTCCTTGACGCGTTTTTTCTGACCCGGTTTTAGATAGAATGCGTGCCGCTTGATGTCTTTAATGATGTCCTCTTGCAGGACTTTTCGCTTGAAGCGTTTGAGGGCACTTTCAAGGCTCTCGCCTTCATGTACCTGAACTTCAGCCAATGATACTCACCTCGGTTCTGTTTCTGTATTGAATATTTAGGGTAACACTTCCGTGGCGGAACCGCTGCTCAGCTCGCCAGCGCGTGATCGCGGGCGACGCGCACGCCGATGACGTAGACGCCATTTTCGGGAACACAGCTGCACACCGTGCCCAATACCGGATCATCGCCGGTTGAAATTTCAACGGAATAGCCGCACGTGACGGGGAACTGCAGCCGTAAGCGCATACCCGCTCCCGAGGACTCCAGCATTTGCGCGGAGACGGAGTCGCCGCCGCTAGGCCCGGGAAACGGCGCGAGCACTTTGACTGTAACATTGGCGCGGACGCACACTCCGCGCGCCGGTGGGAGTTTCATGGTCGTTCATCGACGCGAGGAAAGCAAATCTTTAGGCGGGTCAGTCACAGGAAGGGAAGGTCTTCCGGGAAGAACAGCATACTGGCGTGCTTACCAATGGCCTCTTCCGCGGATGAGCCATAGATGCGTTCCGCTCCGGCGTTCCAGGTGTGAAGAATTCCGCCGGCGCCGGTCGCGTTGATGGCGTCGTGAACCTGCGACAGCAGATCCGTGTCAACGCAAGGAGGACACGGCGCGGCTGGAAGAATTACCCGCTGCTTGGGAGTTTAACAATTTTGCTAGGCGACTTGATGCAAAAGAGGTTCGCCTGCCCGCAAACGGCGGCAATTTTCCACGGCGACTCTCAAGCTGCGGTCCAGCGTGCCGGTGGTCAGCCAAGCCAGGTGCGGGGCGACCACGACGTTGTCGAGCCGGAGGAGCGGTTCATCCGCGGGAACCGGTTCGGCGGCAAATACATCCAGACCAGCGGCGCCAAGGCGGCCGCTCCTCAGCGATTCCAGCAGTGCGGTCTGGTCCACCAGTCCGCCGCGCGCGGTGTTAATCAGGATCGAACCAGGGCGCATCGCAGACAGACGATCTTTGTTCATCAGGCTGCTGGTGGCGGCAGTCAGGGGAACGTGCAGGGAGATGATGTCGGACTCCCGCAGTAGGTCCACCAGTTCGCGAAATCCGCCCGGCGATTGGGTGTTGGGCGCGACGTCGGTATACAGAACGCGGGCCCCCATGGCTTCCAGAATCGGCGCCAGCATTTGCCCCACGGCGCCGAAGCCCAGCAGACCGACCGTCTTGCCGGCGAGCTCGTCATAAGTATCCTGCATGGCGGAGTCGAGTTTCCAGCCGCGCCCTTCGCGCGTGGCGCGATCGAGCAGTGGCAGGCGCCGCAAGCAAGCCAACATCAACAGCAAGGCCATTTCGGCGACCGCGCGCGAATTCGTCCCCGGCATGTTACACACGCCGACGCTGTTAGCCTTCGCGGCTTCCAGGTCAATGGTGTTTACGCCGATACCGATTTTCTGGATGAGACGGAGTTTTTTCGCTTGAGCGATGTCGGCGGCGGCCAAGGGGCGGAGTAGATGCCAGATGACTTCGACGTCGGGGAGGAGGGAATAGAAGCGCGCGTCGTCGCTTTCATCGCAGCAATCGACATGTAGGCCTTGGCGTTCGAGCAGGGCCAATTCGCGCTGCCAGGCCGGGCCGGCGGTGTAATGGAGCAGGATCTTCATTTTGCCCAGGGGCCTTTATCCCAAGGAAAAGCCTTACGTGGCGGCAACTCCCCTTTCCCTCCCAGCGCCTCCGCTATGCGCAGCCCCTCATTCCACTTCACCATTCGTTCAGACCGGGTGAAAGAGCCGACCTTGAGCATAGGAGCGCCCCAACCAACCGCGAGGTGGACAATGGTTGCGTCTTCGGTTTCTCCAGAGCGGGCGGAGACGATCGTGCCCCAGTGCGCTTCGACGGCGGCATCGAAGGCAGCTTTCGTTTCCGTAAGCGTGCCGATCTGGTTGGGCTTGATGAGCGCCGTGTTGCAGGCCCCGGCGGCCGCCGCGGAACGAATCCGCGCGGCATTGGTGGCGAGAAAGTCATCGCCGACCACGGCGACGTTCTTGGTCTGTTGCGTGAAGGCGGCGATTCCCGCGGCGTCATCCTCGGCGAGCGGATCTTCGATCGCCACAATCGGGTATCGTCGCAACCAATCCAGCAGCATCTCGCTCATGGCGGCGGAATCGAGTTCGCGCTTTTCCAGACCCAGCCGGTAGCGGCCCCCGCTGCCGAACTGCGAAGCTGCAATATCGAGGGAAATAGCGACCTGTTCGCCGGGGCGGAATCCGGCGCGCTCAATGGCACGCATCAACATGTCCAGCGCCTCGCTGTTGTTCTGAAACAGAGGCCAGAACCCGCCTTCGTCGGCAACCCCGGCAAGGAGTCCGGCATCGGACATGAGTTGTCCGGCGCTGTGATAGACCTCGGCGGTCCAGTCGAGGGCTTCCGTGTAATTGCTGGCGCCGACGGCGATCACCATGAAATCCTGGACATCGATGCGCCGTCCGGCATGGGCGCCGCCACCGAAGATTTGTATTTCAGGAAGAGGCAGATGGACGGCGCGCCCGCCCGCCAGGTATTTCCACAAAGGAACGCCCGCACTCGCGGCCGCTGCGTGGGCCACCGCCATTGACGTCGCGACGATCGCGTTGCCGCCGATACGGGACTTGTTCGGAGTTCCGTCCAACGCGACGAGCGCGGCATCGACCGCGGCTTGATCCGTTGCGTCCATGCCGCGCAGATCCCGAGCGATTTCCGCTTCAACGGCGCGCACGGCTTTGGTAACGTCTTTCCCCCGGAAGCGAGGTCCGCCGTCGCGGAGATCCACGGCTTCGGCGGAACCTGTGGATGCTCCGGCAGGCGCGAGCGCGCGCCCCATGGCCCCGGAAGCCAGGCGAATTTCCACTTCCACGGTCGGCCATCCACGCGAATCCCAGACGCGGCGTCCGATTACTTTCTCTATTTGGCTAACCAATCCTTAACTCCTTCGCCCATTCCCTTTGAATTGTCTCCAGTCGCCGCGGGCTTGCTGCAATCATAGGCCGAGCAATCTTGCGTACTCGGTCTTGATCGGGGGCGCCTAGATATTCCACCGGTGACTTGCCATCGACACGCGCCAGCAAGAGCCCCGGCAAGAGCGCGGCTGTCCGTTGTTCCAGATCTTCCGGCGATTCCCAGGTAACGTGCCCCATATAAGCTTCGCGCAATGCGTCAAAGCAACGCAGGAAGGCGGGCGCTGCGCTGGGGGTCCAGAGACACTTCAGTAGCAAATGATTCAAACAGAACGCAAGATCGAATGCCGGATCGCCATACCAGGCACACTCGGCGTCCAGGAACACAGGGCCGGCGGGCCCGGCCAGAATGTTTTTGGGGCTGACGTCGCCATGCACGAGTACGTGCTTCGATTTTGCGGTGGTGTCCAGCAAACGCAGCAGGGCAGGCGCGAGGTCGGGATGGCGGGACGCGGTCGCTTCTAGATATGGCTCCAGGCGCAGACTGTAGAAGAACGAGTCCGTGGGAAACTGCATGGCGATGTCGGGCCGTCGCGCTGTCGCGGCATGAATCTGCCCGAGTGCGGCGCCGACCTGCGCGGCGAATGCAGGATCGGCATGGCCGTGCCGCAATTCTGCTTTCCACACCGGATAGGAATCGGGTGGCAGATACTCCATCACAAACAGGTGCTGTTCTTGGTCCTGCCCGACAAGCTTCGGGACCGCTGTTGGAACGATGCCCGAGGCCACGCGCAGCCAAGCGAATTCGTAATGGTTGCGCTCGATGGGCGCGATCCACTCGCGTTCCACGCGCAGACGCGGCAGCGCGCGTTTGACGCAGAACTGGCCACGGCGGAGATCCACGCGCCAGATCTCCGAGGAAACACCACCGATCAAAGCTTCGTAGCGGGGCTCCTCATCGGCGGCCGCCAAACCCAGCTTGCGAAGAGATTCCGTGAGAACAGAGGTATCGGCGTGCGAGCTTATTTGCTGCCTCTCTCGACTTGAATACGGAAACCGCCGGGATCTTTGATGGAGATGCCCAATTCCTTCGTGCCCGTCGACGGGTTCAAGCCGCGCCGCTTCAGTTCGGCGACGACGGTGTCCTTGTTGGTTGCGTTGAAGCCTTCGACGGCGATGCCGAAGTGATCGACCATCGGTATGGTGACATTGCCGCCACGGACCACCATCATGCAGTTGCCGGAAGAGAGCTGGCAGCGGGTACTCTCTTCACTATTCACTTTCATGCCGAACGTATTGACGTAAAAGTCGCGGCTCTTGGCGTAGTCGGGAACCGTCAGAGAAAGATGATGAAGCATGGTGGCTTTGTACGGCGTGTCCGCCGCGGCTGCCGGCACGCTGGCAGCGGTTCCAGCTGCGGCTAGGACCGCAAGATTCTGAATCAATTGGCGGCGATTCAGTTTGCCTTCATCGTGGCTCTTGAGTAGTTTGGCAATTATGTTTTCCATGTTGTTCGGTCCTCCTTAAGACCCTGAACTATTACAACAAATAGCCGGATGGTATAGGAAGCGAATTTCGCATATCAAGCTCAATCGATGTCGTCTTGCCGGTGTCGTCCAAGTGCCGCGGCTAGGCCTGGGAACTCCCCTTGCACTTAGAGCTGAAATCGGACTATTTTTAGCTATGATTATTCGTCGACTTGTGGCGGCCCTAATCTTCTTGGTGTCCCTGAGTATGAACGTCGATGCTCGTCCTCAATCGGCACAATCGGAGCGTGACACGCAAGTCCTTCGCGAGCGGGCGAATAAGGGCGATAAGGAATCCCAATTCTGACTTGGAATGGCACTCGCGGGGGGGCAGGACATGGTGACCGATGAGAAGGAAGCGATGTCATGGTTCCGTAAATCGGCAACGCAAGGTTACCCAGAAGCCGAGTATGCGCTAGGAGAAATGCTTTTCAGTGGCCGTGGTACTCCGGTGGATGAGCCGGAGGCTTTCCGATGGATTGTGAAAGCCGCTGAGCACGGGCACCTGCTGGCACAAACGAACTTGGCCGCAATGTTTCTGCAGGGAGTCGGTACGATGCGCGACGAAAAGCAGGCGTTCTCCTGGATGGAGAAAGCAGCGGGTCGTGGTTTTCCGGATGCGGAATTCGGCTTAGGATCAATGTATCTTCATGGCAATGGCGTTCAATCCGACGTAGAGAAGGGCATAGCCTGGTATGTTAGAGCCATTGAACACGGGGATTTTCGCGCAGCAAATAATTTGGCATTTCTCCTCTCCACCACATTAAGGATCCGAAGTTCCGCGATATCTCCAGGGCTATCCGAATCGCCCAGCAACTGACATCCTCGAATCCTTCCGAGCCCACCTTTTTCGATACGCTAGCCACATGCTATTTTCAGGCCGGTGACGTTCCAAGCGCGGTCAGGAGCGAGAGAATGGCGATTGAGCTTAGTCCGAACAAGAAGGAATACCAGGACGCTCTAAGAAAATATCAAACGTTCGCCGCTACGAAATAGCAGCCCAGCGCGAGTAGGGATCGCGCGGTTTCACGCCGTCTATGCCGCGTCTTCCAACGAGAATGAGAGACGCTTGCCTAAAGCTAGGAAAGCCTGCTCGATTTGATCAAGACGGGACGCGTGTCCGAGGTCCAGAAGACGATCGATCTGGGGCGGATGGCAACGTAGCCGCCGCGCCAGCTCCGCTTTTCCGACACGTGATGCCCGCATTTGACGGTACAGAGCTAGCTTTGCCTCGGTTAAGACTGGAAGCGTAACGAAGCGCCCGCGTCGCGCGCGAGGCACGGGTAGGTCTTCGCGATCCGCAATCAGTCCCATCAGCAAAGTTTCCAAGGCATCCACGGCGCGGCCAAGCGCTTCGGCTTCACCGGGCGCGAAAGTATGCGCTCCCGGAAAATCGGGGAACGTAACGATGATATTCCCATTCTCATGAGTGATTCTTACGGGATAGCGAACCATAAGTGCCCCTTCATCTCAGACCCAGCTGCTTCTTGATCGCTTCCACCAAGCCTCGCGGCAAGTCCCGCTTCGCACCGTGCATTGGCAGGACCGACTTTCGCGCGCCTAGCCGGACCAGCAGGTGGCCGCCCTTACCCGGAAAAATATGCAACCTTGCTTTTCCAGCCACCTTTTCAGCTCGCCGCTGGTCACACATCAACCTAACACATCTGTTGTATTATTGCAATTGCAAATGGTCAGCCTTAGACTATATATGTAGTTCACATCGCGCCTTCATTTTCCAGGCTCCGCCACATGTACCAGGTGGCGACGGAACAATAGGGGTGCCAGGAGGCCGCGATGCGTTGCATCTCAGCGGGCTTGGGCAGTTCGGCCATCCCGTAGGCTCTCTTCATGGCGGCGCGCACTCCCAGATCTCCCACTGGCAGAACGTTGGGGCGCCGTAGGGCAAAGATCAGGAACATGTGAACGGTCCAGACGCCAACGCCTTTCACGCGAGTGAGCGTAGCGATGATCTCGTCATCTTCCATTTCCTGCAACCGCGCGAACTGGACTTCTCCATCGCGCGTGAGGCGAGCCAGTTCCCGGATATAGGTGGCCTTCTGTTGGGAGAGTCCCAGTTTGCGCAGCGTGGGCATGCGCAGCTTGAGAACTGCCTCCGGGGTCATGGGACTCGTCTTTATGGCCTCCGCCAGACGATTGAAGATGGTGAGCGCGGCTTTTCCGCTCAACTGTTGATAGACGATGGAGCGCACCAGCGTCTGAAATATGGGCTCGCGGTACTGGATTTTGTAGGGGCCCGCGCGCTCGATCACGGCGGCCAGAACGGGGTCGGCGGCTTTCAGGTGGCGGATGGCTTTTCTCATACAGTGTTTCTTGGGGAAACTTGCGCGGCTTCGGACACATCATACTGTACATATGAAGCGGCTTTCCATGTTATTTGCTTGCACGTTCCTGGTGTTTGCCCAAGTCTTGTCTGGCCAGGTCTTATCTGCCAACGACGAACCCATCCGCGTGGACGTGAACCTGGTCAGTGTCCTGGCCAGCGTGCGCGGCAAGAGCGGCGGACTGCTCAGTAACCTGCAGCAAAGCGACTTCAAGATTCTCGAAGACGGCAAGGAGCAGGCGATCAAGAATTTCACGCGCGAGACGGACCTGCCGCTGACCATCGGCCTGCTGATCGATACCAGCGGCAGCCAGGAGCGCTTGATTGACATGGAACAACGCGCGGCATCTGAGTTCTTCACGAAAGTTCTGCGGCAAAAAGACGAAGCGTTTTTGATTCAGTTCGGCGCGGAAGCGGAGCTGTTGCAGGATTCCACCAATTCGCCGCGCCTGTTACAGAAAGGTCTGCAACAGTTGCGTCTGAGTGTTCCCGTGGGAGGCCTGCATCCAGGTCCGGTGCCGACCTCGCAGAATCAGGCGGGCACGGTGCTGTATGACGCCGTGTATCTGGCGGCCAACGAACGCCTGCGCAACGACGTGGGGCGCAAGGCCATCGTGCTGATCACTGACGGCGTCGATACCGGCAGCAAAATCACGCACGACAAGGCCATTGAAGCCGCGCAGAAGGCCGATGCGATCATCTACAGCATCTATTATGTGGATCGCGCAGCTTACGGCTTTGGTGGGTTCGGCGGTGGCGGCGAGGGAGATTTACGCCGCATGTCGACGGAGACCGGAGGGCAAGTGTTCCACGTTGACCGCGGTCATTCGCTGGACGACATTTTCCGCGCCATTCAGGAAGAGATGCGTTCACAGTACGCGATTACGTATCAGCCGCCCAACCCCAAGCGTGATGGCACCTATCACAAGATCGATATCCGGATGTCCAACAAAGATTACAAGGTGCAGGCGCGAAAAGGTTACTACGCGATCGAGCCGGAAAACTAGGCGTTCACTGTTCCTTGGCGGACTTGACCCACTCGGTCAATCCGGCGTACGGCGCCAAGCGGTCCGTGACCAAATAAGGCTTGCCTTCATGCTCTCCACGATCGAGGATGCGTTTCCGCTCCCCTTCCGGTAACTGTTCGATGGCTTCTAACAGTGCCGCCTGCAGCGGAGCTTTGGGTTTCCGGAACAAGTGCACTTTGACGGGTAGGCCGGTAGCGATTTCGCGCGCCGTGTAAGATAGCACGCCTTCGTCGCGATCGAGGTCCAGGAGTTCGAAGCGGTCGCAAAGGCCCAAGTTAGTTACCCACTTCTGTTCCCGACGTCAGTTCCCGTGAAAAGCCGCGCGATAGATTTCCAGCGCCGACGCGGCGTCCAAGGACCGCGATCCGAAGCGGCCGCTCCATTGCGCCGAGGCTTCTTCGGCAAGCCTAGGAAGCGCGGACTCCGGAACTCCGGCGTCGTGCAACGTCATGGGCAATCCGGCGGCCGCGGCGAGTTGGCGCAGGCGCGGCACCAGAGACGTCCGTTCGTCCAGCCACTCGAGTGTGCTCGCCAGCACCAACGCAACCGCGGCGCCATGCTGCAACTGATAATTCCGCACTAAGGGCTGCGCGCAGGCGTGCGCCGGACCCAGCGACGACTGCTCGATGGCAATTCCCGCGAAATGCGAGGCCAGCAGCATGGCGGCACGCGATTCCAAGTCTTCCGGCATGCGCAGCACGCGCGCGTAATTAGCATCGAGAAGGCGCCAGGCTTCATTCGAAAAACACTCGGAGATCGCCGTGCGGCGCGTCGAAATCAGCGTCTCGACGGCGTGCGAGATGGCGTCGAACCCGGCGGACGCCGTCAGCGCGGCAGGCTGCGTGAGAGTCAGCCTGGGGTCCAGCAGCACTGTACGGAAGACGATCTTGGCGTCGCCACAGGTCAGCGTCGCGCCCGCCTCGGGATCCGTTATCGCCGCGTTGCTCTGCGCTTCGCTCCCGGTACCCGCCGACGTAGGCACGGCGATCATCGGCAACAGAGGCTTCTGAATATTGCCGTAGCCCCAATAATCGCGGATCGACCCGCCGTTGCTGAGGACGACATTTACGGCCTTCGTCAGATCCAGCGTGCTGCCGCCGCCGAGGCCAATCAATAAGTCGATGCCATGCGGCGCGGCGTACTGGCGCGCGGCTTCCACCATGGCCACGGTGGGATTAGGACCGCATTCGTGGAACGCAAAAACTTCCATGCGGCGCGCTTTGAGGGAGCGGACGGCTTCCTGCGCATAGCCGGCGTCGACCATGGACTGGTCAGCCAGCAGCAGGCAGCGGTTGGGGCTGTGCTCGCGGGCCACTTCGCCGAGGCGCGTGAATTCTCCCAAGCCGGAAACGATGCGGGTGCGGGGACGAAAATCGAAAGAGGTCACTGGGGTCTATTCTCGCTCAGTTTCCGCAGCAACTGCCGGGCCGCGTCGACGCACAGAACGGCGGCATGTTTCGATGCGGGCTCCAGTCCGCCGACCGCGTCTTCGATCGCCGATGCCGAGAGTGCCGCCACTTCGGTGGGCGTTTTCCCGGTCATCCATTCCGTCAGCGCGGAACTGGCTGCGATGGAAGCGGTGCAGCCGCGGGTCAGGAAACGGGCTTCTTCGATGCGGCCGTCTTCGACGCGCGCCGAGAGCCGCAGCATGTCGCCGCACGCCGGATTGGTGACGTCCACCACCACCGCGGGCGGAGGCAGCTCGCCCGGGTTGCGCGGATTCTGGAAATGATCGAGCAGCCGCTCGCTATGCATTCGTGTTTAAATTATCGCTGAATGCCCGTAAGGAAATGCAATGGATGAAGCCGCGAAGGTGGTGCGCGTAGTCGCGGCGGTGATCGAGCGCGACGGACTCATTCTGATCGGCCAGCGCAAGCCGCGCGGGCGTCATGCGCTCAAGTGGGAGTTTCCGGGAGGCAAGGTCGAGCCCGGCGAAACTCCGCAAGCCGCTCTGGCCCGCGAACTGCGCGAGGAGTTGGGAATCGAAGCGCGCATCGGCGAGGAAATCGAGACCTACGACTTCCGCTATGTGACCGGGGCCATCACGCGCCTGATGTTCTTCCGCGTGACCGAGTTCGCGGGCGAACCCGAGAACCTGGACTTCCAGCAAATCACCTGGTCCCTGCGCGAGCACCTGCCGCACTATGATTTTCTGGAAGGCGACGTGGATTTTGTGCAGCGGCTGGCGGGGTAAGCCCACTTGAAATAACGGAAAGATAACGGCAATTTAGCGGCAGGATAACGGAAACGTCAGCGGTCCCTTACGCTGTCGGCCCGTTTATACGTATGCGGCCGCGTGAACAGTGCCTTCCCCTGCCACATCAAATGGTGTACTCTGGCGCAGACGGTTTGGAGTCCCGGTTTCGTTTACGGAGATTCCTTGATTGGAGGAAAACTCCGTGGCATCCGGACCGAACAGCCCGCTCCTGCATGATCCCCCGGCACTGACAACACCATCGCGGCTGCCTTGGCACGATGGGGTGACCGCAAATCACCGCCGCATTCTGTTCGCGAGTTTCCTGGGGTGGACTTTCGACGGCTATGAGACATACGCGCTGTTTCTCGTGCTTCCGTTCGCGCTGCGAGATATTCTGACGCCTGCACAGGCAGGCTCAAGCGCCGTGTGGGCCGGGATCGCCATCGGCGTCACGCTTCTCGGTTGGGGCATCGGTGGGCTGATCGGCGGAACTTTGGCCGACTACATAGGGCGAAAGCGTATGATGCTGAATTCTGTGTTGCTCTATGGCGTGTTCACCGGCCTGACCGCGCTCAGCACGAATTTCACCATGTTCGCCGGTCTGCGTTTCCTGACCGGACTGGCCATAGGCAGTGAATGGAGCACGGGCGTGGCGCTGGTCGCCGAGACTTGGCCGGAGCGCGCTCGCGCGAAGGGCTGCGGTTTTCTGCAATCGGGCATGGGCTGGGGCGCGTTTCTGGCCGCCGTCGCGTGGTGGATCATCGGCAGCTTAAATCCACTCGGAAGTCACTCCTGGCGGCTGGTGTTCGTCGTCGGAGCCCTGCCGGCGTTCATTGCGCTGTATATCCGGCGTGCGATCCAGGAATCGGAGAAATGGGTTCAGGCAGTGCGGGAGCGCCGTTGGGCTGCGACCGAACAGGAGAGTGGTTTCGGAGCGAAAACGGCACGGCGCCCTTTTACACTGGCCGAAATCTTCCGCGAGCGCGAGAGCCGGCGCCGCATTTTCCTGACATGTTTGATGTCGCTGGCCTCCATCGTGGGCGGCTGGTCGATTTCAAGCTGGCTGCCTACATATGCGCAACAGGCCGCGCAAACCGAAGGCTACGCCAACGCTGCTCAGTGGGGCACGCGAATTGCGCTGCTATACAATGCTGGAGCGATCGTCGCATATATGATCTCCGGATTTGTGATCGACACGATAGGGCGCCGCAAGTTCCTGTTCTTTACTTACATGGGCTCCCTGGTCATCACTCCGATCACATTCCTGGGGGCACATTCGGTGGAGACACTGGCATTCGTTGCCACGATCAACGGTTTTTTTACCCTGGGCTGCGCGTACGCGTGGATGGCCATCTATCCCGCGGAGCTATTCACCAGCGCGGTACGCTGCACGGCAGTGAGCTTCATCTTCAATAGCACCCGCATGGTGGCTTGGATTTTCCCGATCATCGCGGGCAGCATGATCCAGAGCTTCGGCAGCATACCGCGCGCGGCGATGATACTGGGAACGATCTACCTGATCGGCCTGATTGTGCCGTGGCTAGTGCCGGAGACCCGGGGCAAGCCATTGCCGGCATAGACGAACCCATGCCTTAACAGCCTACCCCGGCTTCGCCGTCAGGAACGCCAGAAAATCCTGCGTGTTCGTGGTCATGGCTTTGCCGAAGCTGGCGACCACATTGCCGTCGGGGTAGAGTTCCACCAGCACGAGCTTGTTTTCCACGCGGTCCTGGTCGAGGGTTTCGTTTCTTGCAGGACTCTTTTGACGCGGATAGAATCGCGTGTCGACGGTGCCATCAGCGAGAAGGGCATGACGTACTCAATTCAGCTTTTCCTGCACCATATTGTGGATTTCACCAGCGCGCAGCTTGTTGTAGCGGCGTTCGAAAGTTTTAATATCATCGCAGTCCACGGACCATGCATTCTGGTAAATGAGGCAGTACTCAGCCGGAGGTATCCCGTGTATAGAATGTCAGTCTAGTACGTACCATTCGGCTCGCTTTACGCAGTGGCAGGCCAGCACTACAAGATTGCGACCGGATCCAGGAAGGGCCAGGCGGCATCAACCGCCGAAACGGAGGAAACGGAAAGATGATGAAGGTCTTAAGAGTTTTCGTTCTAGCTATCTGCGGGGTGGCTGCCTCCAATGGGGCAACGCTCTACGACAATGGCGCGATTAACAACCTTGGCGGGAACCAGATGGGCTCGCTTGTCCAAGCTGAAGATTTTACGATCACGGCGCTTTCAAACATCACGTCTGTCATTTTCTACAGCTTGGAAGACGTGGCGGGCGGGGGCGCGTATTTGGGTTCGATCGACTGGGCCGTATACAGCAACAACGTAAGCAACCAGCCAGGTTCGCTCTTGGGAAGCGGGAGCGCGAGCCCTACGCGCGTTAATCTCGGCGTGGTGGCGGCATTGTCTTATGTTGCATTTGAAAATACAATGTCGATCAGCGTGACGGGGCTGGTGGCAGGGTCCTATTGGCTCGTGCTGCACAACGGACCCGTGGCGACGACGGCGGACTCCGAGTTTTATTGGGCCTGGACCGATGTCAACGCCGGGAACACGGGATCGATTCGTGGCTTGGAGCAGTCGTTGAATCCGGTGAGTTTCACCTGGGATGACACGGGGCAGGAGCATGCGTTTGCGGTTTTCGGGGATCCGGGCGGAGAGGTGCCTGAGCCGTCGACGATGATATTGATTTCAACGGGGCTGGCGGCGATTTGGCTGCGGAGGAGCGGAAAATGAAACGGATGATTGGCATAACGATATTGGCGTTGGCGGCCACGTTCCCGGTTGTTGCGCAGGACGCGCCAGCGGTGCGGAAAACGCCGGTGACGCAGGATGTATCGCCCCACTTGATTACGATGGCCCTGTCGCAACCGGACATGGGCACGGCTACGCCGTCTGAAGTGATTCAGAAGCATGGCCCGCTGCTGGAAGAGGTGGGCTCACCGCAGGCGGGCACAATCTCGATTCCGTTTTCTCCGACGGTTGTGCAGTCAAGCACGGCTAACAAGCCGCTGTTCAGCGCGGCGCCGGGATTGAGCTTTGAAGGACTTGGCCTGGGTACGGCGGGGTATACCGTCTTGGGGGCACCGCCCGACACCACGCTGGCGGTTGGCCCAAATCATGTGGTGCAGTGGGTTAATTCGCACTTGGCGATTTACAACAAGGCTGGATCGCCGCTTCTTCCGGCACCTGGATTCGTCACCGGAAACACACTTTGGTCAGGATTCGGCGGTGTGTGCGAAACCACGAACCGCGGTGATCCGCTGGTGGCTTACGACAAGATCGCGGACCGATGGATCTTTTCGCAATTTGCGTTCAACGTGACGGCTGGGAATCCGTCGCCGCCGTTTCTGCAGTGCTTTGCGGTTTCGCAAGGACCGGATCCGGCTGGACCGTATAACCGGTATGCGTACTCGTTCACGAATCTCAACGACTACGCGAAGATTGGTGTTTGGCCGGATGCATATTACGTGACCCATAACGCGTTCGCGATGCCGGCGGGAACAAATGTTGGCGTTGACATCTGCGCGTATGATCGGGCGGCGATGATTGCCGGAACCGCGGCTATTTCACTTTGTGTGCCGACTGATTTTTATGCCCTCGGCGGGTCATTCCTGCCAGCGGATTTGGAAGGAAATACGGCCCTGCCTCCCGCGGGCGCGGCGAACTATATGCTACGTTTTCGGACCGGGACGACCGGTACCGGGCGCGCTCTGCGACTGATGCATTTCAAGGTAATCAACTTTACGCCCGGAAGCCTTACGTTTAACGATGGTCAGGGCGGAGCGTTGGGTACGAATATCGACATGCCGATCCTCAATTTGCCGGCCTGCAATGGCACGGCCGGTGCCTGCATTCCTCAGCTTGGCACAGCGACACTTCTGGATACGTTGGGTGATCGGCTGATGTACCGTTTGGGTTATCGCAACCGGGGTGGGGTGGCAAGCCTGCAGGTAACCGTTTCCGGCGATCCCGACGGGGCCGGTGCCCAGGGATCGGCACTGCGATGGTTTGAAATCAGGAACCCAAGCGCCGCGGCACCGACTCTGTATCAGAATGCCACTTTCAACCCCAATACGACTAATCGTTGGATGGGTTCGATCGCAATGGACAAGAATGGAAATATGGCGCTTGGATACAGCGCGTCCGATGCCACAATCCCTCCAGGAATTCGAATCACCGGAAGGCTGCGGAGTGAACTGCGCAATCAAATGCAAGCCGAGACTGTTATTCAGAATGGCGGCGGATCGCAGACCGGTACGCTAACCCGATGGGGCGACTATTCCACGATGCGAGTGGACCCCGCCGATGATTGCACGTTCTGGTTCACAACCGAGTACCTTGGCGCCAGTGGTACGTTTAACTGGCGGACCCGGATCGCCAGCTACAAGTTCTCGAACTGCAATTGATTGGTTTTTTTCACTAGCGTCCGGTTACAAGTCGAGCAGGCTCAGTTGGTTAGAAAATGGGTCTAATTTTTCGTAGGAGTGATACTCGCCGCAGGCCTGTAAAATGGGGGTTTTCTCGAAGAGGTTGAGGCTGAGGACCTGTAGGATTTCATGGAGCGAGGCGGTCAAGAGCAGGCGCTTTTTGAGAATGGCGATTAAGACGTAAGAAGCCACGGCAATCCAGATCTGGGTCTTGACGGCATTTTCGCTGGTGCCGTAAAAGGCCTTGATGCGCAGGTGTTGTTTGATCCATTTGAAGAAGAGTTCGATCCTCCAGCGGGACTTATAGAGTTGCGCGATGGTGAGCGCGGGCAAGTCGAAATTGTTGGTCAGGAAGATAAGGCGGAGGCCTTTCTCTGGATCGACAAAGCGGACACGGCGGAGCGTATCGGGATAGTTTTGCGCGGAGCCTGTTGTCCCCAGCACCACCGTTTGATCCGAGGTGACGCCGGTGTCTGGAGGCACGGCATGGGAGTAGCGGCGGTTCAGAACAACACCGCTTTTGGTGCGCGTCACAAAGAAGGCACCCGCGCGGTGAAAGACGTGCAAGCGTTTGAAGTCGAGATAAGCGCGGTCCATCACATAGAAGGCGCCGGGTTCCGCGACAATGTCATCCAGCATGTGCACATCATGCTGTTTTCCATCGGAAACCTCAATGAATGAAAGTAGGAATCGAGCCACGCAGGTCGAGCAGCGTGTGCATCTTCACGGCGGCCTTGTGTCGGCGGAAGTGAGCCCACGGGAACACAGAAAGGCAGAGATCGATGGTGGTGGAGTCCAGCGCGTAAACGGTGGCGTCGAGATCCACACCGAGCGGATCGGCGGCGTACATCGGGCGAGCGATCTCAATCAACGCTTGCGCGAAGTCGGCGTAGATGCGCCAATCGCGGGTCTCATTGGCGTCGGCCAAAGTGGACCGTGCGATGCGGCCACGGAACCCCAGGTGATACAGCTTTTCGGGCACCGAACGAAGGCAGGCTTCGATGTCGCGGAGGCTTTCGCGGAACGTCAACTGCGCGAAGCTCATGCACAAAAACTGATCCCGGCAAGAGAAGCCGCGCGCTTTATAATCGCCCTGATAACGCGTCACGCATTTTTGAAATTCATGGACCGGCAGGTGTTCCATCACCTGCGAGAACACCAGCTTGCCTCTGTGCATCCCCCATTGTCTTCGCCATC
>CAMAVI010000056.1 GCA_945861625.1 Candidatus Sulfopaludibacter sp. SbA3 | reverse complement strand
CAACACCTCGTTTGGGGTGGGTGTCGTTGCTCCGAATGGTCAACAACTTACGTCAAGTACGTCCCCCTTGGTTTTGATTGCTTCTGAGTGGCCCGTTAGCAATTTGTTAGCACTTTTTGCAGCCTTGCCGATTGAGCAGGCACGGAATTTTGTGCCTGCCCAATGTAGTGCTCTCCCAAGAGGTACGGCATATTCGTGTGGTGACTCTCGAGGCGGGTTGCAGGTAGGACACCAGTTGGCTACTGATGGGAGTTTGGGCCAGCAGAGCATCTCTTGTCAATAGAGTTTCGGTGCGAAAAGACTTCGACAGGGCGTTCGCAACCCGCGCTCTGGTGCCGATGGACTAGCTTGCATCCGGGCGGCGATCGAGCGGATTCTTCGGTTTATAGCCGAAAACTTGGTTGAGCACGGACACTGAAGCATGCCCAGTATATTAGGCATAATGCTTGCAAACGGCAGCTTGGCCTAATATACTAGGCATCATGCTGGACCTGATCTCCCTAGGCGGCCAGATCGCCGAGCGACGTAAAAGGCTCAAACTCAGCCAGACCGAGCTTTCGCGCAAGGCAGGCCTAAGCCGCGCAACGCTCGACGCGCTTGAAAACGGACGGGCCGGGGAGCTGGGCTTTTCCAAAGTCACCAAACTGCTTGCCGCACTTGGGCTAGAGCTGACGGTCCAAACAGCAAGCTCGCAGCGCCCCACCCTCGATGAACTGATGCAAGAGGATCGCGATGATAAAAGTCTGGACCGACGCCGCTGAGGCGGGGCTGCTTGACCGTCAAGGCGAGCGTGGCAGCACGTTCGCCTACCTGCCTGATACGCCCGCCACGCGCGCGGTCTCCATCACCATGCCCGTTCGCCTTCCCTCTTGGAGTGTGACCTTTGGCTTGCCTCCCATCTTCGAGATGAACCTGCCGGAGGGGTTTCTGCGGGAGCGTCTCCGCCTTGCTTTCGCGAAAGCCACCGGCACCTTTGATGAATTCGACTTGCTGTCGATCGTTGGCCGTTCGCAGGTCGGCCGCATCCGGTACACCGGCGACAAAGAGCAGTTGCACGAGGACGTGCCGTTTCAGTCGGTCGATGAGATTCTCGAACGCAACCGCGGCGGCGACCTATTCCGTTACCTGCTTGAGAAATTCGCGTCCTTCTCCGGTATCAGTGGAGTGCAACCCAAAGTCCTCGTGCGCGACGAAAAAGCCTTCGCCGAGATGGAGCAGACCGGCCACCGCCTCTCGCACAGCTACCGAGGCGCGACTCACATCGTCAAGTTGTGGGAGCCGAACGAATATCCGCAGCTTGCCGCCAACGAGTATTTTTGCCTTACGGTGGCGCGCAAGTGCGGGCTCGAAGTGCCCCCCTTTCGTCTGGCCGAGGACGGCATGGCGCTGGTCATCGATCGCTTCGATCTGCGCATGGACGGGACCTATCGGGGATTCGAGGATTTCTGCGCACTCAACGCCCGCAGGACCGACGAGAAATATCGCGGCAGCTATGAGACCTCGGTGATGAAGCGATTCGCTCAGTTCGCGAACTCCACCCATGTCAACGAGGACACGGAGAAGCTCTTCATCCTGATTGCGCTTAACTGTGCGCTTCGCAATGGTGACGCGCATCTCAAGAATTTTGGGATCATCTATGACGATGTACAGGGCGAAGCACGACTCGCGCCTGTCTACGATCTCGTGACAACGTCCGTGTACCTCGCCAAAGACAGCCTGGCCCTGACCCTCAACGGCTCGACAAGATGGCCAACGGCAAAGGAACTCAGGAGGCTCGGTGAAACACGTGCGGGCGGAACGCCCGCGAAGATCAGGCAAATTCTGGAGCGCATCTCAGAAGCGATTCAGGAGACCATGGGAGAAGTCCACTCCTACACGAAGCAGCATCCGCAGTTTGCCGAGATTGGACAACGGATGCTGCAGGAGTGGGAGAGCGGTGTGAACAGCTCGCTACGCAGCTGAAGCCCCTGCCCCCCCGCCCCAGTGCGGGCGCTCCCTCGGGGACCTGCTGTCGGACGCTTTTCGCTTGCCTCCTGGCTAAGGCCATCTCACGACGCGGGCATTTATCCGGCTGTCTATTCACTTACATTGCGGAGATCTCGCGATGATCCGTATTCCGGGTTCCAATTGTCCAGATTTGTTGGACTTCGCTCGCGGAGAGTCGGGTCCGAGGACGACGATAGTCTGCGAGTGCTAACAAGCAGTGCTCCGAACAAACCGAAAAGATCTCGCGTAAGTTATTGATTTTTTTGGTTGCGGGGGTAGGATTTGAACCTACGACCTTTGGGTTATGAGCCCAACGAGCTACCAGACTGCTCCACCCCGCAACGCTATGGTAGCGCACGGACTCCGGCAGGTCAAATGTTCGCGACATATTTGTCACGCTAAATGCGCTCGAAACGGCTGGCTCGCGGCGGGCCTCTGTTACCATGGACAATGAGAAATGCAAGCTCTCTTGGATGCCCTGAAGCCGGGGCAGGAAGACGACACGCTGGCGCGCGCCATCGATCCGCAACGCCTCCCCGGGCACATCGCCATCATTATGGATGGCAACGGCCGCTGGGCCAAGCGCCGCGGGCAACTGCGCGTGGCCGGGCACAAGGCCGGCATGCGTTCGGTGCGCACGGTGATCGAAACCTGCGCGCAGCTGGGACTGAACGCCCTCACTCTATACGCATTCTCCATTGAGAATTGGAAGCGCCCGCGAACGGAAGTCGAGATGTTGTGGCGCTTGTTGCGCACGTACATGCGCCTGGAATTGCCGGAACTGATGCGCCAGAACATCCGGCTCCACGCGATCGGCCGCCTGGAGGCCTTGCCTCCGCAGGTGAACGGAGACCTGAAAGAGGCCATGGCGCACACGTCGGGCAACACCGGCTTGCAGGTGAATCTGGCGATCAACTACGGCGGGCGCGCCGAAATTGTGGATGCGGTGAAAGCTCTGGTGGAAGAATCACGCAAGCGACATATTGAAATTGATGAGACCATGATCTCGGCTCATTTGTATACCGCCGGCATTCCCGATCCCGATCTGCTGATTCGCACCTCCGGCGAGATGCGCGTCAGCAACTTTCTGCTGTGGCAGATCGCTTACGCCGAATTGTACGTGACCGAAACCTTGTGGCCGGATTTCACCCGCGGCGACCTGCTGCGCGCCATTCTCGATTACCAGAAGCGCGACCGCCGCTTCGGCGGCTTGGGCGCTAACGGGCGCCCGCCGGTGGATGAACGCTTTTCCGAAACGCTCGGTATCCCGGCCCGATGAAGCGACTGATCACCGCGGCCCTACTGATCCCCTTCATCGCTTGGGTCACACTGGGTGCTCCGCAGTGGGTGTTTCTCATGGTGCTTGCGGCCACAGGCATACTCGCCTATCACGAGTTCGAGCAGATCGCCGCCGCCAACGGTATTGCACGCGCTGGATTGCCCGGCGTGATCTGCGGTCTGGTGCTGTTGCTGGCTCCGCAGCCCGCGGCCGTTTTTGTCTTGATTGCGTTGCTGGGGATGGCGCTGGCCATGCGCGTGAATGATTTCAGCGCGGCGTTGCCGGCGGCAGGGGCCTTCGTCCTGGGCGTGACCTACGTGTTCGGGTCGTGGCGATGCGCGGCGGATCTGCGCGCGCTGAACCCGCATTGGCTGCTGTTCGCGATGGCGTTGAGTTGGGCGGGGGATACGGCGGCTTTATACATTGGGCGGCCGTTGGGCAGGCACAAGATGGCTCCACGGGTGAGTCCGGCGAAGTCGTGGGAAGGCGCGGCCGGTTCGGTGGCGGGATCGATGTTGTTTGGCGGGATCTATGCGCACTACTGGATTCCGGAAGTTTCACTGGTGGCCGTCCTGGCGCTGGCGGGTGCGGGCAATGTTGCAGGGCAACTGGGAGACCTGTGCGAATCGGCCCTCAAGCGCGGGGCGGCGATGAAGGACAGCGGAACGCTGTTGCCGGGCCACGGCGGCTGGCTTGACCGCATCGATTCCAGCCTGTTCAGCGTGCCTGTGGTTTACGCTCTGCTGAAATCGTTTTGAGCCCCGCTCTTTTAAGCCCCGCTCTTTTGAGCCTTAGACTGTTGCCCACCACGCTCACCGAACTCATGGCCATCGCCGCGCTGGCGATCACCGGGCTGAGGAATCCGAAGGCGGCGGCGGGAATTGCCAGCACGTTGTAGCCGAGCGCCCAGACCAGGTTTTGCCGCATCACATTCCACGTCGCGCGCGAAAGAGCGACCGCTTGCGCGACTCCGCTAAGCCCTGAGCGCAACAGAGTGACGTCACCGGCTTCGATGGCGATGTCCGCTCCCGACCCCATGGCGATGCCAATGTCCGCTTGCGCAAGCGCCGGTGCGTCATTGATGCCGTCGCCCACCATGGCCACGCGACGGCCTTGCTCTTGCAGCTTGCGGATCTCGGCAACTTTACCATCGGGCAGCACTCCGGCAATCACGTGCCGGATGCCCGCTTCGCGCGCGACGAGAACTGCATTCTCTTGCACGTCGCCGGTGAGCAGAATGATATCGAGCCCGGCGCGGCGCAAATCTTTGATGGCTCCGGCCGAGTCCTGCCGAACCGGATCGGTCACCTGTAAAGAACCAGCAAACTTGCCATCGATCGCTACCAGAATGCCTGTGCCGCCGGCTTCGACGTTCTGCTCGCGCAAGAACGTCTCATTGCCCACCAGGACGTTGATATCACCCACGCGCGCCCACACGCCTTTGCCGGTGACGGATCGGAAGTCCTGCGGCTCCGGCACTTGGATGCCCCGACTCTCGGCGAATTCCACCACAGCTCGCGCCAGCGGATGCTCAGACCGGCGCTCGGCCGCGGCAGCCGGCCGCAGGGCAGTATCGTCGAGAGTGGTGGCCGTGACTCGCGGCCTACCTTCCGTGACCGTGCCGGTCTTGTCCAGCACTACTGTATCCACGCTGCGCAATTTTTCGAGAGCTTCTCCGCCCTTGATGAGCAGACCCATTTCAGCGCCGCGTCCGCTGGCCACCATTACCGCAGTAGGGACGGCCAAGCCCATGGCACAGGGACAGGCAATGATGAGAACGGCGACAGCGGCGGTGGCCGCGCGCACCACTCCACCACCGGCTAGCATCCATCCCGCAAAGGTGACGAGCGCCAGCATGACGACCACTGGAACGAACACGCCGCTGATCTTGTCGGCCAGCCGCTCGATGGGCGCGCGAGAGCCTTGCGCCTGCCGCATCAGGTTTACGATGCGGGACAGAACGCTCGCTTCTCCGAGTGCCGTGGCCCGATAGCGAAAGCTGCCGGTGGTGTTGATGGCGCCGCCGATCACCGTGTCACCATGCTCTTTCCGCACAGGCGCGGGCTCGCCGGTCAGCATCGATTCGTCAATGTAGCTGGTGCCGTCGATGACTTCACCGTCCACGGGAATCTTTTCGCCAGGCCGCATGACGATGGTGTCGCCTTGTTGCACAGACGCCACCGGTACTTCGGCTTCACTGCCACCACGAATTACGCGCGCCGTCGCGGGCTGCAAGTGAATCAATTTACGCAGGGCGCTGGTGGTCTGGCGCTTGGCGCGGGCTTCCATGGCACGTCCGGCGACCACAAACGCCAGTATCAACACCGCTGCTTCGTAATAGACGTCGGCTGCAATGCCGCGCGAATGAAAGAAGTGCGGGGCCACCGTCACCGCCAGCGAATACAAAAACGCCGCGCCGGTACCAAGTGCTACCAGAGCGTTCATGTCCGCCGATCCGTGGCGGACGGACTTCCATGCGCCGCTGTAGATCCGGCCTCCCGCCCACGACATGACAAACAAAGTCAACGCGGCGAGTGCCCATTGGACCGGCAGCGAATGCATGTAAGTCATCGACGCGCCCATGGCCACGGCGCCCGCGGCAAAGCTGACGGCGGCCTTTTGAGTCAGCTCGCGAGCTTCGGCGACCTGCTCGCGCTCGCGTTCCGCCTGCTCCTCGATGGCGGTCAGACCCGTCGGCGGCAGGCTGGCGTCGTAGCCGGTGCCGCGAATGGATTCGATGAGCTTTTCCGGCGTCACTGCTTGTGGGTCGAATGCCACCACGGCTTGCCCGGTTAGCAGATTCACGGCAGCTTTGGATACACCCGGAGTTTCGTCGAGCGCGTGTTGGACATGCGCCTGGCATGCGGCGCACACCATGCCATCGACCTTGATAGTGACCGACTCTGTCATCCTGTGTCAGACCGAGACGTGTGGTTGATAGCCGGCTTTCTGGATGGCTTCGAGCGCCGCCGCTTGCTGGGCCGCATCGGCATCCACGATGGCCGATCCTACCTTCACGTCGCGAATGGCAAGTCCTTCTACTTTTTCCAGCGCCATCCGTACGCGACGGACGCAGGCGTCGCAATGCATTCCTTCTATCGCGATGTTCATACCTTCATATTAGATGCGGATCGGCTAGGCCAGGACTTCGATGATTACATACGGTCCCGGTTCCGGTTGTTCCACGCCGAAGCGGCGCGCGATAGCCAGGGCGGACTCCAGATTGTCGAGCAGGCAAAACTGATTCACCGGGATCTCCTTGGCCAATCCGTTGCAGGAGAGCGGAGAGCAGCCGAAGCCCAAGGTTCCCAAAACAATATTTCGCTCCACGACGTCGTAGCCAATCGATGCGTGTTGGGCTGGTGCGGGTTCGCCCGGTAAGCTGGGCAATTCAGCGGGGAGAAGCTGATCGAGCGCTACCGCGCGGCCTTCGCCGGACGAATCGAAGAGCATCGGTAACAGGCGGTAAGCGAAGATAGCAAATTCCGCCTTGCTTTCCTCTGGCACGCAAGCCCACGCTTCTGCTTCCGTATTCCAGCAGGTAGCGCGATTAAAATCCCAGCGGGCGGCCCATTCCGGCGGACGTTTCGCGATGCACTCGCTGACGCTCCTTAGTTCGCAGCCTTCCAACGTGATCTTCTGTTTGGCGCAATAGCCGAGCAGAACAAAGCTGGGAAGACTCGCGGCCATCCTCTACACCGTATAGATGCGGTGGTCGGGGCACATCGGCTCGACCGTATCGTATATGCGGTCGATCAGATCCATGCCGTGTTGCGCAAGGAAGGGAAGAATCGAGTAAAAGCGTTCCTGCGGGTGCCGGTGTGGGTATAGCATCGCCGCCAGGTGCCTGGCGTCGCCCGCGCCGCGCTCATCCCGGCGCATGGTTTCACGAGCCGTCTTCTTGCCCAATTTTTCCAGTTGGTACAAAACCTTGGCGCGGCTCTTGCCCGCGGCCTTGGCGAGCGTGGGGTCGAACGATTCCAGGTTTCCCTGGAGGCTGTCAATGTGGCGCGCGATCCCGGCCGTCGCGGATTCCAATGACTCCGCCACACTCTGGGGAACCAGCGTGCGCGCGATCCGCTCCTGAAGGGCGGTCTCATTTGTCATCACCTGACTTACCGTCAGGCCATAGCGGCTGAGTAACTTCCCCGAGCGGGCGTCCAGCAGCGTATAGCCGCTACGCGCCATCGCCACCGGCATGCGGCCCAGCAATTGGCGGTAGGCCACTTCCGATTGCGCCAGGTATGCCAGTTCACCGGGGCCGCCCACGTAGGCAACCGTGGGGAGCAGATAGTCTTGCCAAACTGGCCGCAGAAGGGCGTTCGGAGACAGGTGCTCCGCTCGATCCGCAAGTGCGGCATATTCCTGATCTTTGAGCCGTAACGTGGCGCGCGTGCCATTCTCGAGCAGGAAGAACAGCGAAGTCTTTGCATCGATATGAACCTGCGCGTGGTATCCCGCGGCGTTCAACTCGCGATTGCGCTCAATGAATCCGGCCTTCAACTCCGGGACAGCCGCGAGCGCCTTCTTGAGCAACGGAGCGCCGACCTTGCGCACGGCCGGATCCAAGGGATCCAGATAAATCAGATCCAGCTTGGCGAGGATGTTTTTCATCAGCGCGCGGAAGCCCTGGCCCATGGTGGCGCCCGGCCTGTATGCCTGCTCCACTGCCGCCATCACTTCGTCCGCGAAGGGCAGACCTGCCAGGGATCCGCGCAGTTCCTGGAGCGGGGAATTGGCGATGGCGATTCCCCCGACGGGCTGCTGCTTCGTACCGTCTTCGGCCGGACGCAGGCGGACGGCCGCCGGTTCTCCTGCCACGCTGAATACCCACGCATGGTTCACTTCCGCGAAATCGTGATCTTCGGTGGCCAGCCAGAACACCGGCACCGCTGGAATGCCTTTGTCGCTGAGTTGTTGGGCCAGGCGCGCGGCCGTCATGGCTTTGTAGATCGTATACGCGGGCCCGGAGAACAGTCCCACTTGCTGGCCGGTCACCACGGCAACCGTTCCCGGCTGGGCTAGCCTGCGCAGGGATTCACTATCGCCGTTCTGCGCGCGTAAGGCCGCGACCATGGCGTTCCGCCGGTCTTCAGGGTAGTCGACCTGCTTGGCAGCCCTCATGAACGATTCCGGGTCGTGCGGATCGTGGTGATAAAAGCGTGCAACTCGATCAAAATTATAGACAAAATCGCCGAATAGCCTGGAAGTCCCGGGGAGGTCGGTGTGGCGGATACAGGCGGGCTGCATGAGTCCAGTTAGATGCGTCGCAGGCTCAAGGGTAGCAAATTTCTTACGCGCTATGCTGGTAACTGCGAATGGACGAACAAGAATTCAGACTACGCGCCGATCAAGCCATGGAAGATCTGCACCGGCGGCTATCGGCCGCGGGCGACCGCCACGATCTGGAATCCGACTTCAATGCCGGAACGCTGGTGGTGGAATTCGAAGATCCGCCGGTCAAGTTCGTCGTGAGCCCCAATACGCCCGTGCGTCAGATTTGGGTCTCTGCCAACCTGCGCAGCTTTAAGCTGGACTGGAACCCCGCGCAAAGCGCCTTCGTCCTGCCGGATACCGGGCAGACTCTGGCCGCTGTCGTAGCGGAAGCCGTGAGCGAAAAACTGGGTGAGCAAGTGAGTCTGTAGCTTTGGCGGGCGTCTACATCTCCTACCCCTTCTGTGCGCAGAAGTGCACTTACTGCAATTTCGCCTCCGGCGTGTTCCCGCGCGAGTTGGAGTCGCGCTATGTGGAGACGTTGCTCGCGGAGCTGCGCTCCGCCGAATGGCCCTGGACTCCCGAGACCGTGTATCTGGGCGGTGGGACTCCCAGCCAGATGGACCCGGGGGCCCTCGCGGCAGTGCTCGGCGTGATACCCGGTCAGTGGGCCGAAGCGACCATGGAGGCCGCTCCAGGAAATCTTACAGCGGAGAAGATCACCGCGTGGAAAAGTGCCGGTATCAACCGCGTGAGCCTGGGTGTGCAGTCTTTCGACAAGAAAGAGCTGGCGCGGACCGGGCGCAAGCACACCGCGGAAGTCGTCGAGCGTGAGATTGCGCTGCTGCGAGCCGCAGGGATTGAATCCATCAACGTCGATCTCATCGCCGGGCTGCCCGGGCAGACGCCGGCGAGTTGGACCGCTTCGCTCGACTGGATTGAAAAGCTCGCTGTGCCGCATGTGTCGGTCTACATGCTGGAGGTCGACGAAGACAGCCGCCTGGGCCGCGAGCTTCTGGTGCTGGGTTCGCGCTACGGCGCGGGCGACGTGCCGAACGAAGATGCAATCGCGGATTCCTATGAACTGGCGGTGGAGCGGCTCGCGAGTCTTGGCATCGAACGCTATGAGATTTCCAATTTCGCGCGCCCGGGGTTCGAGTCGCGGCACAACCTGAAGTACTGGAAGCGTGAGCGGTACCTCGGATTCGGAGCCGACGCGCACTCCTTTGACGGCGAGATGCGCTGGCGGAATCCCGAAAATGCGGCGGAGTACGTCGCCGGGCACGTGGACGAGCACATGGCCGAGCAGCGGCAGATCGAACGCACGCCGGCCGACGCGTTGGGCGAGCCGTTTTTCCTCGGCCTGCGCCTGCGCGAGGGCGTGGAGGGCAACGCGTTCCCTGACGTCATAGAAAGATTCCTCCGCGAGGGGCTTCTGGAGCGCGCCGGCAATCGCGTGCGCCTCACTACCCGTGGAGTGCTGCTCTCGAATGAGGTATTCGCGGAATTCATCACGCCCCAGAATCATTGAGGGTTCGGTGATATCCTCGAAGCTAGTCCCCTCCAAGCGGTCTATGCGACCAGAAACTTATTCCACCGCGAGCGGCATCTCCGTTACACGCACCATTTCCAGCGTGCCGTACCGCCGTGGTTTGACGGCGCTGCTCAAGAAACTCGACCGGCAACGGGGGATTTATCTTTCGTCGGGATATGAGTTTCCGGGCCGCTACTCCCGCTGGGACGTGGGCGCGGTGGACCCGCCGATGGAAATCATTGCCCAAGGCCGCGACGTCACCATTCGTCCGCTGAATCCACGCGGCCAGGCGCTGAATCGGATTCTGGAGCCCGTCCTCGCGGCGCATCCGCACTGGGAGAGTTTCCAAAACGAAGAGGGTACGCTGCGCGGCAAGCTCAAGCCGCTTCCGGAATTGTTTCCGGAAGAAGAACGCAGCAAGCAGCCGTCCGCGTTCTCCGTGGTGCGCGCGGTGATCCAGGAATTCAAGCACCCACTGGCCGCGCGGCTGTCACTCGTTGGCGCATTCGGCTACGACCTGCTGCTGCAATTCGATCCCATCGAGCGGAAGCTGACGCGCAACGACGTCAAAGACCTGCACTTATATCTATGCGATGACATCTACTTCATGGATCGCAAGACGGAGCGGATCGAACGCTATCAATACGACTTTGCCCGTGGCGATGTGGAGACCAAGGGTCTCTCGCGCGCGGGTGAGAAATTGAAGCGGGTGAAGAAAGTCAAGCCCAAGAATGTCAAGCAAAGCCCGATCGTGAGCGATCATACCTCGGAAGAGTACATGGCCAAGGTGGAGGAAGTTCGCGAAGGGATGCGCCGCGGCGACTATTACGAAGTCGTGTTGCGCCAGACTTTCCGCGCGCCCTATGCCAGCAGCCCTTCGGAGTTGTTCTCCAAGATCCAGCACGCGAGCCCGAGTCCATACGAATTCTTTCTGCAACTCGGCGAAGAACAGTTGATCGGCGCGTCTCCGGAAATGTTTGTCCGCATTGAAGGGCGGCGCGTGGAGACCTGTCCCATCGCCGGCACCGCGCGGCGTACGGGCGATCCGCTCAAAGACGCCGACGCGATCCGGGAGTTGCTGAACTCGCGCAAAGAAGAATCCGAGCTGACCATGTGCACGGACGTCGACCGCAATGACAAGTCGCGTATCGCCGTGCCGGGTTCGGTGAAAGTAATCGGGCGGAGGCTGATTGAGGCCTACGCCGGGTTGTTCCACACCGTGGACCACGTGGAGGGAACACTGGCCGAAGGGTTTGATTCGCTCGATGCCTTTCTCACCCATATGTGGGCGGTGACGATTATCGGCGCGCCCAAGAAGTGGGCCGCGCAGGCCATCGAGAATCTGGAAAAGGAAGCGCGCGGCTGGTATGGCGGCGCCGTGGGCATGATCTGCATGGATGGCGATATCAACACCGGCATCACCATTCGCACCGTGCATCTGCGCGATGGCATCGCCAAATACGGCGCGGGGGCGACGCTGCTTTATGACTCCGATCCGGCAAGCGAAGATCGCGAATGTTGGACCAAGGCCACCGGCTTCTTCCGCGCCTTGGATGCGGAGAAGAAAGCCGCTCCGGCTTATGCGCCGCTTCGTGAGGAGAACGCCGGATTACGGCTGCTCCTGGTCGACAACGAAGACTGCTTCATCCACACGCTTTCGAACTATGTGCGCCAGACCGGCGCCGAGGTGATGACCTACCGCGCGGGCTTCCCGCTGGATCTCATTGAAAAACTGCAACCGAACCTGATCCTGATTTCTCCCGGACCTGGACGTCCCGCGGACTTTGGCGTGCCGGATTTGGTGCGCTACGCGGCTCGCATCGGCGTGCCTGTCTTTGGTGTCTGCCTCGGCCTGCAAGGTATGGTCGAAGCGTTTGGCGGCGAACTCGGTGTGCTGGGATACCCGGTCCACGGCAAGCCTTCGACGATCCGCCATCGGGGAATCGGTGTCTTTGAGGGACTGCCCGAAGAGTTTCGGGTCGGCCGCTATCATTCTCTTTACGCCGTTCGCGAGAAGCTCCCTTCCGTGCTGGAGATCACGGCCGAGAGTGACGACGGTATCATCATGGGCGTGCGGCATCGCGAACTGCCCTTGGAAGCCGTGCAGTTTCACCCGGAGTCCATCCTGACTCTGGATGGCGATTGCGGCCTGAAATTGATGGAAAACGTGGTGCGCACCTTGGGCCGCGCCGTGGCGCGCTAGCTAAGGTACCGGAGCATACAGTACTTGCTCATTTCGCGTGTCATCCCGCATAATGAAGGCACTCATGGACGTGCAGCCTTCCGATATCGTGTTTCTCGCCATTGTCATCTGGCTGGCGATCGAGCTAACCGGCGGCGGTGGCGGCGGACGCCGCAAGCGCATCCCTGTCCTGGGCTAACAGCTCTCTTCCACTTCCAATCCGCAGTCCTCTTGAGCCATGGCTAAGATTGTCGTCATCGGCGGAGGCTTGGCCGGACTCGCCTCGGCGGCGGCGCTCGGCGGGGCGGGGCATTCCGTCGTCCTGTTGGAGTCGCGGCCGTTTCTAGGAGGGCGCGCGACTTCCTACGAAGTCGGCAACGGCGACGAAGCCGAGTTCATCGACAACTGCCAGCACATTCTCCTGCGCTGCTGTGTCAACCTTCTCGACTTCTACCAGCGCTTAGGCGTCGAACAAGACATCACGTTCTCCCGCGAATTCACTTTTATCGAGCCGGGCGGACGGAGGAGCGTGTTTCGCGCCGGAGTTCTACCCGCGCCCATGCATCTCGCCGGGTCGTTCCTCGGTTTGAGCTTTCTGAACTTCGGAGAAAAGCTGGCGCTGGCGCGCGCGATGAAAGCGATTGAACACGAACGCGGGCGGCCGGATCTCGACCAGATCAGTATGCAACAGTGGCTCGAAGAAAAGCGCCAACCCCCGCGCGTGGTTGAGCGCTTTTGGCGGCAAATTCTGGTGAGCGCGGTCAATGAAGAACTGGATTGCATGGCCGCCGCGCAAGGTTTTCAAGTGTTCTGGCTGGGGTTCCTGGCGAGCAAGACTTCCTATGAAATGGGAGTTCCCGCCGTGCCGCTCGGCAAGCTGTATTCGAGCGAGGCCTGGAAGCGAATCGGCAATGTCGAGATCCGCCTGCGCGCGCCAGTGTCGCGGATCGCCATTCGTAACGGCGTTGCCCACGCCGCCGTTGTCGGGGATGAAGAGATTCGTGGCGATTACTACGTCAGCGCGCTACCGTTTGAGCGGATCGGCGGCCTGATTCCGGAACTGGGGATCGACGTGAGAGCGTTTGAACACTCGCCGATCACCGGCATTCACCTTTGGTTCGATCGGCCGGTGACGGATCTTCCGCACGCGACACTGCTCGACCGTACCATCCAGTGGATGTTCAATAAGCACGAAGGCCGCTACATCCAACTGGTGGTCAGCGCGTCGCGGAGCCTCACCGAAATGCCGCGCGCCGAGGTGATCGCGCTGGCCCTTAAAGAGCTCGCCGAGTTTTTCCCGGATGCCGCCCACGCCAAACTCGAAAAAGCCCACGTCGTGAAAGAAATCCGTGCGACCTTCTCCGCGAAGCCGGGCCTGGAAGCACACCGTCCGGGGAGTCGCACGGCGATCCCGAACTTATACCTGGCGGGCGATTGGACCAGGTCCGGCTGGCCCGCGACCATGGAAGGCGCGGTGCGCAGCGGTTATCTCGCGGCGGAAGCCATCGCAAACGCGGCCGACGCTCCGTGCCGCTTTGTGCTGCCCGATATTGCCTGAATGGTATGTTTAAATTGTCTGGGAGGCACTTCATGAAAACGGCGGCATTGACGGCATTTCTATTCATCACGTGCACCACGCTCAGCGCGCAGTGGCCGGGCCGTCCCACGACGAACGTACCCAAGAAAGCCGACGGCACTCCCGACCTCAACGCGCCCACGCCGCGCACCGCCAACGGCAAGCCGGACTTGTCGGGACTCTGGGAACTGGAGAAGAACCGCCCGTGTCCTCCCGAAGGCTGCAACGACATGGAGATCAGCCAGGAGTTCGTGAACCTGGGCTGGAATAGGAAGGACGGCCTGCCGTTTCAGCCGTGGGCGGCGGCGCTGGTGAAGCAACGGCGCACGGATTTCGGCAAAGACGATCCCGGCTCGCTGTGCCAGCCCACCGGCGTCGTGAAGCTGGTGATCAATCCGTTCTTCCGGAAATTCATTCAACTTCCAGAACTGCTGATCGTCCTCAACGAACGCGACGTTAACTATCGTCAGATCTTCATGGATGGCCGTCCGCTGCCGAAGGACGCCTTTCCGACTCCGTATGGGTATTCCACTGCCAAATGGGACGGCGACACTCTGGTTGTCGAGACCACCGGCTTCCCCGATGGACAGTGGCTGGACCGGGCGGGCAGCCCGCTGACCGAGTCCGGCAAGATCACCGAGCGCTACCGGCGCATGAACTTCGGCACGATAGAGATCGAAATCACCGTGGATGATCCCAAGGCCTACACACGGCCTTGGACCGCGAAGGTGAAACAGTTCATCCGGCTGAATAGTGAGATGATCGACTACTTCTGCATGCAGAACGAGAAGGACATCCCGCACCTGGTTGGAAGCAAAACCGGGAAATAATCACCAGACGCGGCACTGCTGGGCGCGCACCATCGGTTGCCCGGCACGGCAGGCGAACGCCCTACCGAATTCCGGAAGATTCGATACTACGCCGTTGATGCGATGCTCCAGCGGCGAATGCGGATTGGTGATCGCGTTCAGGCGTTTGTTTTCCGGACGCTCATCGCCGCAGGCCCACTGCGCCATGCCCACGAAGAAGCGCTGATCCGGCGCCAATCCGTCGATGGTTTTCAATTCCTGATTCTTGGTCGCCGTCTTCCAGGCCATGTAAGCCAGCAACGTCCCGCCCAGATCGGCAACGTCCTCGCCGAGTGTCAGCTTGCCGTTGATCTTGATGTCGTCGATCACCGTGAACCGCGAGTACTGGTCCGATACACAAGACGCGCGCTTGGAGAACTCCATCGCGTCCTTCATGGTCCACCAGTCTTTCAGGTTTCCCTTGGCGTCAAACTGGCGGCCTTCGTCGTCGAATCCGTGGGTCAGTTCATGGCCGATGGTCGCGCCGGTATTGCCGTAGTTCGGCGCGTCGTCGAGCTGGGGATCGTAGAGCGGCGGCTGCAAGACGCCGGCCGGGAAATTGATGTCGTTCATCTGCGCGTCGTAGTAGGCATTCACCGTCGGCGGCGTCATCTGCCATTCGCCGCGGTCCAGCGGCTTGCCGATTTTCTGCAATTGCCGCCGCACTTCAAACAGCGTGGCGCGCTCCACGTTGCCGTAGTAATCGTCGCGCTGGATCTTGACGGAGCTGTAATCGCGCCACTTATCCGGGTAGCCTATCTTATTCGCCACGGTGTGGAGCTTTTCGAGCGCGCGCTTCTTGGTCGCCGGTCCCATCCATGGCAGTTGCTCGATCTCGGTCTGCATCGCCGCTTCGATTTCCTTGGTCATGGCCACGGTGCGGGCCTTGGTATCCGCGCCGAAGGTCTTCTGGACAAAGACTTGCCCCAGCGCCTCGCCCAGGTCGCGGTCGATGCGCTGTACGCAGCGCTTCCACAGCGGCGGCATGGCTTCCACGCCGCGCAACTGCTTGTTGTAAAACTCGAAATTCTCGTTTACAAAGGCGGACGAAAGAACCGGCGCCTTCACGTGCACCAGATGCCAACGCAGATACGTCTTCCAGTCTTCAACCCCGCGCGACTGGAACTGCTTCTGCAGTGCCTGGAAGAACGCTGGCTCCGTGACATTGATGCGGGGAATCCGGCTCATCTCGCGTTCCGCGAAATATTGCCTCCAGGGAAACGCGGGCGTGAGCGCCTGCAATTTCGCCAGATCCACCGGATGAAACAGCTTCTTCGGATCGCGCCGGTCGACTCTCGACAACGACGCCTCCGCCAGAGCCGTCTCGATTGCCATCACCGTCCGCGCGTCCGCTTTCGCCTGCTGCGTTGGTTCACCGAGAAGCGCCAGCATTTTCTCGATGTGCTCCAGATACCGCCGCTTGGTCTCGACCGACTTTTCATCGGTCTTCAAGTAATAATCGCGATCCGGGAGCCCCAGCCCGCCGCCCGCGACAAACGCAATCACCCGCGAGGAATCCGCGAAGTCCTGTCCCGAATCAAAGCCGAACAAAATCTGGTTGCCCGCATTAGCCGTGTGAGCGCGCGCCAAAAACACCGCGATGTCCTGTACCGACTTCAATCCGGCAATCGCGTCCAGCACCGGCCGCAACGGAGCCGCGCCGTTCTTCTCGCGTGAAGCCTCGTCCATGCAGGCCGCGAAGTAGTCCCCGATCCGCGCTTCGATCGGGCTGCGCCCCGGCGTGGATTTCGCCGCCTGTTCCAGAATGCCCCACAGAAAGCGCTGATTTTCGTTGGCGAGTTTGGAGTACACATCCCAGCGGGCCTGATCCGGCGGAATCGGGTTGTTCTTGAGCCAGCCACCGCAGGCGTACTTGTAGAAATCCACGCAGGGATCTGCCGTGCGGTCCATCGAAGACAGGTCCAGGCTCGGACTGTAGGGCAGGGAGAAGAGAGGCGTCTCCGCGTTTGCCGTAGTCTGGCCCCAGGCTACCTCAACTACCATCAAGAGCGCGGCCAGTAACCACATCGGATTACGTCCGGAACTCGACGGGCCGTGCCACCAGGACGGCTTTGTTTTCGAGGAGTTCCGCAATCACCGGTTCCGTGACCTGTTGATCGGTTTCGATCACGATGATGGCCATGGTGGGCTTGCCGGGAGCGGGTTTGTCCTGGCGGCCCATGGCAAGCGTGGCGATGTTGATATTGTTCTTGCCCATGAAGGCTCCGATGTAGCCCATTACGCCGGGGACATCCTGGATGCTGAAGAACATCATGTGCCCGGTGAGCCCCGCCTCGCAGCGGATGCCGTCGACGGCCAGCATGCGCGGTTGATCCAGCACGATCGCGCCCTCCACCGACGTTGTTCCTTTGTCGGTCTCGAGTTCAATGCGGATCGTGTCGGTGTGCCCGGTGGGCCGCTCGAAGCGCTCGGCGTGTTCCAGGCCTCGTCTGGCCGCCAACTTCAGGGCACTTACCACGTTCGCCTTGCGTTCAAACGAGCGGCTCAGCACGCCGGCCAGACCCGCGTTACGGATCAGCCGCGTATTCTGCGGCGGCATGGCGCTGTGATAGACCAGCCGCATCAATTTTGGATTTCCCGTGGCCACGTGCGCGGCGAACGCGCCCAACCGTTCCGCCAGAGTGGCGAACGGAGCCACGGCACGGTACGCTTCTTCGCTCATGGCGGGAACGTTGATGGCGTTCACGGCCACGCCTTCGTTCAAGTACTCAACGATGTGCTGCGCCAAATGGACGGCCATCAGTTCCGCGGCCTCCTCGGTGGACGCCCCGATGCGCGGCGTGGCCAGCACCTGTTCCATGGCGAGCAAAAGCGCGCTCGCCTGAGGCGGCTCGATTTGCAAAACGTCGAGCGCGGCCCCGGCGACTTTGCCGGATTCGATGGCGTGACGCAGCGCCTCCACATCCACCAGCTCGCCGCGGGCGCAGTTGACGATGCGCACGCCTCGTTTCATCTTGGCGAAGGCCGCTTCGTTGAGCATGCCCATGGTCTCCGTGGTGAGCGCCACGTGCAGCGTGATGTAATCGCTTTGCGCAAACAGGTCGTTGCGGCTGACCAGCGTCACTCCCAGATCCGCCGCCGTTTCCGAGTTCACGTACGGATCGTTGGCGATGATCCGCATCTCAAACGCACGTGCGCGGCGCACGACCTCGCGTCCGATGCTGCCCAGACCCATCACGCCCAGCGTCTTGCGCCGCAGCTCGGTGCCCAGGAAACGTTTCGCGTCCCACTTCCCGCGCCGCGTGGATTCGATGGCTTGCGGGATCTGACGAGCCATGGCCAGCATGAGCCCCAAGGTGTGTTCAGCCACCGACACCGCGCTCTCCCCGGGCATGTTCATCACCAGAACACCCGCCGCCGTGGCCGCGTCGACGTCGGCGAAATCGGAGCCTACGCCCGGGAAGGCAATCACCTTCAGATTCCCGGCCTTTTCGATCTGCGCGGCGGTCACCTTGGCCGAGCGGGCCGCCAGCAGGCCGTCGGCATCGGCGAGATGGAGCTCGTATTCAGTGGGACTCGAAACGATGATCTCCCAGCCCGGCTGGGCCTGGAGAACCTCAATTCCGGCGGGATGCAGCGGTTCGGCGATGACGATTTTCATGAGGTCTGTTAGAAGACGGCCCCAGGCCGGTGAATTTTCAGGATAGCAGAGGGAATTCCGCGGCAAGGTGTTCGCTAAGCTAATACGTATGGCACTTCTCGATCAGATTCAGAAAGACATGGTAGCGGCCATGAAGGCCCGCGATGAAGCGAAGCTGGACCCGATCCGCATGATCAAAGCCGCGTTGCAGCGCTATACGGTGGATACCATGAAGCCTCTCGACGACCAAGCGGAACTGCAAATCCTGAACACTCTGGTGAAGCAGCGCCGCGAGGCCGCCGACATGTTCCGCAAGGGGAATCGCCCGGAGCTGGCGGACAAGGAAGACAACGAGCTGAAGCTGATCGAATCGTACATGCCCTCGGCGCCCACCGAGGCCGAGATCGACGACGCGATCGCATCCGCCATGACAGAGACCGGCATCACCTCTCTGAAGCAAATGGGAGTCGTGATGAAAGCGGCGCAGGCCAAACTCGCGGGCAAGCGAGTGGACGGGAAAGCGCTCAGCGAGAGAGTGCGGTCTAAACTCACTTAGAGCATTGCCTCGTAGAACTGGGCAGACAGTCAGCCAGGCGACGACGGCCAAGGCTATGGTTTCCGTGGTCCGTGACGGAGGGGGCACCAACCTAGCGCGAATGCAAGCTGTACCTACCGATCAGATGGTTAAGTTGATTCATGAGTGGCACCCAGTTTACGATCAACTGGCCGGAGAAACCGTACCGATGATGGTATTCATGCAAGCAATCGTTCGCGAGTGTCTTCGATTTGCCGCTGCCTCCGCAATGGAGCGTGAACTCGCGGTGCCCCGGCCCGTGTGAGATTTCTGATCGACAACGCGCTCTCGCCGGAAGTCCGCGAAACCCTCGTCTCAGTTAACCTAGCCCGTGAACTTATCCCGGCATTTGGTGGAACAGAAATAGTGCGTCTGCCCGCCCGCGTATGTTTGGAAAGCCGTGGCGGTGGAGATAAAAGTCCCGCATACCGGATCTTTTTTGAGTTCGCCGCCTGCGGGTGTGGGGGATGACGCCGAAGAAGATTGCGGGCGGGAAGTATTTCCCGCCCGCTGTTGCGGAGAAGTAGCGGACTGCCCTGTGTACATCTTGGTGATGAATCCGACCACGGACCGGACCATGGTCAATACCACCATGAGCCCGACCAGGAATTCAATCACCCTGATCAGCATTGAGCCGAACCCTTACTGCTTCTTCTTCTGCTGAGCCGGCTGGGAGAAGTTGGTCTGCACAGTCTGGCCCATGCTATCCAACATCGCCTTTGAGGTCGCCGCATTGGGACCGCTAGGAGCCAGTTGGAGGTACTTCTGAAACGCTTCCGATGTTCCCGCCGGGGCTACGGTCTTGCCGTTCTCGATGGTCGCTTTGCCCATCTGAGATAGGCCGAACTGATAGTACGCTTCCGCGTAATTCGGATCCAGTTCGATGGCCTTCTTGAACGCCGTCGTCGCTCCGTCGCCGTTACCCGTATTGACGTACACGGCGCCCAGGTTGAAGTAGAACTTGCCTGCGTTAGTGGGGTCGATCTGCGCGGCCTTGGTCAGCATGGCCTGGGCTTCGTCGAACTTCTTCTGCTGGGCCAGCACCAGGGCATAGTTATTGTGATAGGCGGAGTCATCGGCCTTAATCGCGATCGCTTTCTGGTAGGCTTCGATGGCCTTGGTCAGGTCGGCGTCGCGGTTGGTAGGAGTCGCCTTGGCCCGGCTCACATAAGAGTCAGCCAAATTCCCCCAGACCACGTGCTGGTTGGCGTCGAGTTCCCCAGCTTTGTTGAAGCCTTCGATGGCGGCGTCCCACTGGCCGGCGGCCGCGGCGGTCTTGCCCGTGTTAAAGGCTTCGTTCAAAGCCTTGTTCTTGGCCATGGCGGCGGACTGTTCCTTCTGGGCCTTCTCCATCTCCGCCTTCTGCGCGGCGGTCAAAGCGCGGCCGCTCTCATCGGCTTCCGGAGCTTTACCGGAGGCAGCCTGGGCCAGGTCGAAACTCACATCGGTGGTGTCGCCGAGCTTGGAGAGGGTCATCTTGTTGTCCTTCTCCGCGCCATCCACCGCAACACTAATCTTGAAGCGGCCATAGGGTAGCCCACCGTAAAAGTAGTGACCCTTCTTGTCGGTCTTGACGTTGTAGATTCCTTTGACGTCCTGACGCTCAATCTTGACTTGCACGCCCGGCTGCGGTTTGCCGTCGGCGCCTTTTACCGTACCTTCAAACGCGGCTGTTTGGGCCCAACCCGTCACGGCGAACACCAGGCTCGCGGGCAGAATGAACAGCATTTTTCGTAACAGTGACATGAACTCCTATACCTCCAGAAACTTGTAAATACTTCCCTCGTTTAGGATACTACAGCGTCATGTTAGATGCGAGTGCGCGCCCGCCGGTGTGGCGGGCAACGCTGGCCTTGTTGCAGAATCTGCTCGTGGGTTCAAGCGCCGCTTGATCTCTGCACTAAAAGGTCCGTCTGAATATGCAAAATTCAATCAGACACTCAAACGTCTATATTCGAAGTTGAACGGTCTCGGATCTGACCCTGTATTCATATCCGTTCCAGGGAATCATGATCTTGTAAGGCCTGACCCAAGCGATCCGGCTGTGAGGATCTTGATTGATCCGAAACGTGAACTACCAAGCGCATTTTGGCGAGATAACAAATCCAAAGAGAGAGCACTTCTAAAGCGAGTGTTTCGGAATTATACAACCTGGGAAGGAAGACACGAGTTTCCAAAGCCTGCCCATATTCAGCGAGGTATCATTCCGGGTGATTTCGCCGCGACAATCGTATCCGGTGAGATGCGAATAGGCATCATTGGCCTAAACACGGCGTTTATGCAACTGACCGATGACGACTACCGAAGCAAACTCTCCCTTTCAGTTGAGCAGTTGATGTCAGTTTGCGGTGAACATTTCACAGACTGGTTCTCCGAACACACTTGCTGTTTTCTTATGACTCATCACCCGCCAACGTGGCTGGCACCTAGTGCGATGTCGCTATGTGCAGGCGAAATAGCTCCGCCAGGAAGATTCGTAGTGCACATGTGTGGCCACATGCATGAACCGCTCAATGTTACGCAGTCTCTAGGTGGTGCGCATAAGCAAAGATTGTGGCAAGCACCCTCTATATTCGGATTAGAGTTGACTGGGTCGAAGTTGGAGCGGCGGCATGGTTACGTCGCCGGCACGCTGGTCGTCGCTGGCAATACCGGAACACTTCGCATTTGGCCGCGTCTCGCTCAGCGGCATCAAGCAGGCAATTGGCACTTCATTCGGGAACCCTCGGTTTCAGTTGAAGCAGATGAGGGAACTAAAGCAGAAGAACTTCCCGTAAATCAGGTATCAGCAGCTGCCGGAGGCAAGGCGCAAGTCTTTCGGGTTCTACTGCTATCCACGGATGCGGACCTTGCTCCGACCCGGAAAGCTATTGCAGACCACCTAAGGAGATCACTTGGGATTGAAGTCTCAACCGAGACCAGCATAATACAGCATCATCTCGTTATTCTGATTCAGGGAATGCGGTGGGAAGACGGGCACGCTGCCGCGATCTGGCAGAAGGTTGATCCAAAATGTAGGGTGATTTTCGTTAGTGCTGATGAGGCAGATTGGCCGCCCTATCGTTTCGTTGAGATTAATATGCACACGACCGTGTCGCAATTCCGGGCAAGCCTCACCCATGCCCATAAGTTTACAAAACCAGAACAACTCGTCGAGATGGTCAGCGCAATTGTAACGGATCGATTACAGATGCATTCTGGGGATCAAGCAGCAGGACTACATTCCTGGGAGCGATCTTATCTTGAGTTTCGCATTCCAGCATGGAGAGCTGGTCGAACCGCAGCTAGTCATCCTCATCTCTTTGACGCCGCCGATGCTAAAGAACTATATCAGCCCGATTTGTACACCGGGCTGTATGGGACCGCAAATAGTTGGGAATGCGGAAAAAATGGTAGTCCACTTAAATCAGTAACGCCAAAGGCAAGATCAACCCGCATTATCCATGTTGAACGAAGAGTGAAGTTAGCACGATGGCTGACTGCACCACAACTATCCAGCATTGCGTTAATCGGCGCCCCAGGTGGAGGGAAAACTATATTCTTGACACGAATTGCCGCTACGCTTGGAAGCGCTTGCCTTGGTCGCCCCGTTGACTTCGAACCAGATCTAGACGTCGAGGCCTTACGTAGGGGTAATCGTCTTCCCATACCAATCGTAGTGGAAGCAACTAGACTTGCCCAACGCGATCCATCAAAGATCCAAACGTTATTCAGTGTTATTGCTGATGAAATCGCCTCCGCGAGCACTGAGCGGCCTGATCCTAAGAGTATAGAGTTGGGACTAACCGAAGGACGTTATTTCGTTCTGGTTGATGCTTTAGATGAAATCGCGGACTCGTCGAAGCGGTCCAAGACGTTGGCGCTATTAAAAGGAACCGCCTCACTATTTACGCAGTCGCACCTTCTCGTCACTACCCGTTCGGCACGTTACACGGGGCGTTTGCGCTTTGGACCAGAGCTAGAGTCGGTTGAGGTCGCACCCCTCAGTTCGCCCCAAGTCGAGCAGTTGTGCCGCAATTGGTCCAGACACCGACAGCGGGATGATCAATATCATAATTCACTGATGGGCGCGGTTTCAGGTTTGGCGGATAGTGTGGGCCAAGCGGAACAAGATCAGGCATTGACAGAAAACCCATTGATGCTCACCGCCATTTGTATGGTATTCGAACGCTACCGCAGTCTTCCGGATGATCGGGGACGCCTCTGTGATCTCTTGATAGACGATCTGTGCCAATCTCGACAGTCCGAAGATACAGAGCGTAATTGGAAGCTCGATGAGGCGGGTAAAAGGAACCTTTTGCAGAGGATTGCCTTAAATATGCAGGAGCAGGGCGCGCAGACGTGGCCCTTCGAAAAAGCGGTGGATATTGCCCTAGGAGTGCGTCGGGGATAAGCCTCGCAACCGCAATCAAGCTGAGGTTGATCTTGATCGGATGGGTGAGTAGCGAGTCTCGGGGAAGCGCGCGTTGGGACTGAGGAGGGAAAGTTTCCTGCTGAGCGACTCAGAACGGTCGTGATGG
>CAMAVI010000055.1 GCA_945861625.1 Candidatus Sulfopaludibacter sp. SbA3 | reverse complement strand
TTCCCACCGCTCCTACGACTCTTCTCTCATTAAGAACCAAAACCAGAAAACCTCCTTCGGCCAGCCGTAGAGGTGCAACGGGATGAATAGACGAAACCGGACAGATCACGTGTGAATAAAACCGGACACATTGACTTACTACCGACAGCTGGTGACCTGGGTGAATTATCCCGGCCTGCCCGGCAGCAAGTACTTCGATCTCGCCAAGAAGTATCTGCCCAAGGGCCCCGGCGCGGTGTTCAGCTTTGGCATCAAGGGCGGCAATGATGCGGGCAAGAAGTTTATCGACAACCTGAAACTACTCTCGCACCTGGCCAACGTCGGCGACGCGCGCAGCCTGGTGATTCATCCCTCGTCAACGACCCATCAGCAGTTGAGCGAAGCCGAGCAGGCCGCCGCTGGCGTGCTACCCGATATGATCCGCCTGTCGATTGGCCTGGAAGACTCGGAAGATCTTCTGTGGGATATCGATCAAGCGCTCACGGCCAGCCAGCAAAAGTAACAAGTCTTACTTGCGCACGGCCAACTGCAAATTCGAAGTGATCTTGCGGTAGCCGTAGCCGACATGCATGGGGAGCTCCCTGGCCGCGCCAGCATCGTAGGCGGCGCGTAAATCGGCCTGCTCCATGTAGGCGAAGCTGCCGTAGGGCTTCTCGTAGTCACCGTAGAGTTGCACTTTCCACTGGTTCGGCGTGAACATTTTGAAGGGCAGCCCCGTGTCGTCCTGCAGAATGGCGTAACTGTTTTCGAGCAGCGCTTTGCGGATCATCGAAAAGCCCGGCTGGTGTGGCATGTACGACGTCGCCTTCAACATGGTGACGGTATCTTTGAGGCCCGCCAGGTACTTCTGGAACGGAGTGTCTTCGGTGAGCCGGTCATTCGCCAGATTCACCGTAAAATAGAACAGCTTGTGGAAGGAAGAATCCGCGGCGGTCTGGAAGTCGATCTCCAGACCCTTGTTGCCGTAGCGCGTGGGAGCCCGGTAATCCGCCGTGCGCTCGATGATCTGGCCGGCGTCGTCCAAACGCACGTAGCGGAATCCCAGGACGTTGTGGCCCGTGCGCACCAGCAATTGTAGAATCGGCACCAGCAGGCCATCGGTAACCTGCCCGCGGAATTGTTTGTCCATCTGGCGCGTGACGAAGAAGCTGCGCCCTAGCTCGGACGCGGTTGTCTCGCGGATCGCCGCCAAGTATGACGGCAGGTCTTTCTTGGAAATGTCTTCCAGTTTAGGCAGCGTACCCGCGGGTTCCAGCGCGACCATCACGAAAAGAGGGTTGTGCGGGAAGTACGAAGTGACAGTGAGGGTGTCGGGCCCGCTGAATGGATAGAACACGGTGCGGCTTCGGAAAGCCGGACCGTTCAATTCATCAGCCTGAAACTTGCGGAATCCGGAAAGCAATTCTCCTTCGGCGTGCTGCCAGGCCGCATCCAACTGACGGCGATGCTCCTGCCAGGCTTCGGCCTGCTCCAGCGCAGCAAAGGGACTCCCGGGATTGCCCGGTATCCCGGCCAGAAACCGCGCCGTATCATCGACTTGGCGGGAACGAGGGACGCTGCTGAGGGAAGTGTTGGTGCTCTCCGCTACTACGGTGCGCGGAGAGCCGCAGCCGCTCAAGAGAGCGAGCAGAGACAACGATAACCCAAAAGTAAGCTTTGCGGGGGACATACTGCCTTTTTAAGGATATCATCGGTTAAAAAGCAGTGCGCCGATAGCGACCTGGGGTTGAATGGCAGTGCGCCGATAGCGACCTGGGGTTGAATGGCCGTGCGCCGATAGCGACCTGGGGTTGAATGGCAGTGCGCCGATAGCGCACTGGGGTGAAAGTGGAGGTGAGCTAGATGGAATACGACATCCAATTCGACAAATCCGGTCGCCGCACGTTTTTGAAACAGGTTCCGCTGATCGTCGCGGGGGCTCACTTCGCCCGAGCGGCAGGCGCCGAAGTCATCGCCGATTCGGCTTACGGCAAACTGCGGGGCGCGGATGTCGACGGCATCAAAGTCTTCAAGGGTATTCCTTACGGCGCCTCCACCGATGGCAAGAATCGCTTCATGCCTCCCGTGAAACCAGCGCCTTGGACCGGCGTGCGCGATGCGCTCGAATTTGGCCGCACGAGCCCGCAGAGCGGCCAGCCGGCGGCGGGGGCTCCGGCGATGGGCGAAGACTGCCTGGCGCTGAACGTATTTACTCCTGGAATCGGGGGCCGCGGGATGCGGCCTGTCATGCTATGGCTGCACGGCGGCGGGTTCGCCACCGGCTCCGCTTCGCGGCCGATTTACGACGGCAAGAACCTGGCGCGCACGGGCGACGTGGTTGTGGTGAGCATCAACCACCGCTTGAACGTATTCGGCGCGACTTACCTGGGCGAGGCCTTTGGGCCGGAATTCGCGCTGTCGGGCAGCGTGGGGATTCAGGATATTGTGGCCGCGCTGCAATGGGTCCGCGAAAACATCGCGCAGTTCGGCGGCGATCCGAATCAGGTCACCATCTTTGGCCAGTCGGGCGGCGGGCGCAAGGTGGCCACGCTCATGTCCATGCCGGACGCGAAGGGCCTGTTCCACAAAGCCATCATCGAAAGCGGAGCGGTCTTGCGCCTCACCACCAAGGAGGACGCCATCCGGTACACCTACCAGTTGCTCAACGAGCTCGGCATGCAAGGGAGCCGGCCGCGCGACTTACAGGCAGTTCCCGCGGCGGCGTTGTTGGCGGCCAACGGCTCCGTGCTGCGCAAGATGAGGATGCCCGAGCCGGGCATGGTGGCCAATTCCCCCATGGTGGATGGCGTGATGATTCCGGGGCATCCGTGGGATCCGGGCGCGCCGGCGATTTCCGCGAACATTCCGCTGCTGGCCGGTTACGCACGCACCGAAGAGACGTTCTATGACCGTCCCACGCCGGAATCCATGGCGATGACGGAAGAGACGCTGCAAGCGCGCGCGGCAAAACGTCTGGGCATCGACCCGGCGCCGGTCATCGAGATGTACCGCAAAGCGCATCCGGACGCCACGCCGTGGGATCTGCACATTCTGATCGCGACGGATCACCCGCGCGGCACACACTCGCGTGAGTTGGCTAAACGGAAGGCGCAGTTGGGCCGGGCACCCGTGTACTTTTACCGCTTCGACTGGGAGACGCCGGAAGGCGGCGGGCACATGCGGTCCCCGCACACCATCGACGTGCCGTTCGTGTTCAACAACGTCAAGATCGCCGGACCCAAGATCAGCCAGATGCCGGAGGCGCAAGCTTTGGCGGATAAAGTGAGCGCGGCCTGGGCCACCTTCGCGCGCACGGGGAATCCGAATATTGCCGCGCTGCCCAAGTGGCCGGCGTATTCGGACAAGACGCGCGACACCATGCTCTTCAATAACGTAACCCGCGTCGTACAGGACCCCGACCGCGAGCCGCGGCTGATCATGGAGAAAGTACTGAAATTAGCTTAGAAGGGCCGGGGGAAACCCTGTAGTTTCCGCCCGGTTTCGCCGATATGTAGCCTGATGCTGAACATTGTGGATCGGGCCCCAGCGGAATCCCCGGCGCTTGCACAAGCGGCGCGCCAACAGGCGCCTGCCCCTACCCCGGAACTGGCGCGACCGGAGGAAAAAGAGCCCGCGACAACACAACCGGAAACCGGCGAATACGAAATCGTACTGGGCCGGCCGCAAATTGCCAGTTGGCTGTTTGTCGTGGTCATTGTAGTGGCGGTGTGCTCGTCTTTGGCGTACGTAGCGGGAAGATCCACGGGAGCGAAGAAAATGGCCGCGCCGATAGCTGAAGTCAAGCCTGCGGCTCCTTCCCCCGCGCCGCAGGCGGCGCCATCGCCCATGCCAACGGCATCCGTCGTCGTGCCGCCCAAGTCCGATCTACAAACGGCGTTGAAAACCGCGGCGTCCACACAACCGCTTTTCGGGGAACCGGTAAGCGGAAAAGTCTACATCCAGATGGGAGCAGTGGAAAAGGGCATGGCCACGATCCTCGCCGAAGGCCTGCGCAGCCACGGTTTCGACGCGTTCGTGGCGCCAGGGCCCACGGACAAGATCTTTCGCGTGTTGATCGGCCCGCTGCCCGACCCGGAATCCTTCCGCCAGGCGAAAGCCGCCGTGGATGCAATCGAACTTTCCACGTTCGCGCGGAAGTACGAAAAATAGAGCCTTCACGCACTTCTATCCACGCGTAGCTGCTAAATTTACTGAGTGGATGGAGTTATTGTCGTAGACAAGCCACGGGAATGGACCTCGCACGATGTGGTCAACAAGATGCGACGCCTGGCAGGCACGCGCAAAGTCGGACACCTGGGCACGCTTGACCCTGGGGCCACCGGCGTACTGCCGCTGGTCATCGGACGAGCCACGCGCCTCGCGCAGTTCTTCACGCACAACAACAAGATCTATGAAGGGGTGATCCATTTTGGTTACTCCACTGACAGCTACGACATGGACGGAACGCCGACCTCGCCGGAAGTGGCAGCCGTACTGGAACGGGACGCCGTGGAGGCGCTCTTCGATCGTTTTCGCGGCGAGTTGCTGCAAACGCCTCCGCCGGTCTCCGCCAAAAAGATCGACGGCCGCCCTGCCTATGAACGGGCCCGCAAGAATCTGCCAGTGGAACTCAAGCCTGTTCCGGTGAAGGTGACGTCACTGGAGGTCATTGCGATAGCAGGTTGCGAGGCCACCGTGCGCATTCACTGTTCAGCGGGCACCTACATACGCGGCATCGCCCACGATGCCGGACAGGCGATGGGCTGCGGGGCGTTTCTGCAGGCCCTCCGGCGGCTGGCGTCGGGCGATTTCCGCATCGAACAAGCGCGCACACTGGAAGAACTCGCGGTCTTGTCCGCCGAAAACCGCTTGCGCGAGGCCCTGCTGCCCGCGGCGGGTTTACTTCCTGAGTTCCCGGTGGAAATTGTCGACACGACAACCCTGGCGCATATCCGCAACGGACGCGATTTTCGTGTATCGCCGTTTCAGGTACGGAGCGAGGCTCGTTACGTGAAGGCGGTCACACAGGACGGTCAACTGGCTGCCATTGGAGAAGCCGTGCTGCCCCACTTGTATCACCCGGTTCTGGTGCTGTGATCCTGAGTTACGTTTTCTTTTTGCGTTTCTTGACCCAGTCCAGTTTATTCACCTGGCGGCCGCGGCCGAGCGCAAGCGCGTGCGCGGGAACCGCGTCCGTGATCACGCTGCCGGCGGCGATGTAGCTCTCGTCACCAATCTCCAGCGGCGCAACCAGTGTCGAGTTCGTGCCGACGAACGCTCCCGCGCCAATCTTGGTCGCATGCTTCTTCTCTCCATCGTAGTTGCAGGTGATGGTTCCGGCGCCGATATTGGCCCGCTCGCCGATTTCCGAGTCACCCAGATAGGCCAGGTGTTGGCTTTTGGCGCCCGCGCCAAAGCGGGTCTTTTTCAATTCCACGAAATTGCCGATGCGAGCCTGGGGGCCGACTTGCGCGTCCATGCGGATGCGGGCAAACGGACCGATATGCGCTCCGGGATCGACGCGCGAATCGCTGATCAGAGTGTAGGGCGCAATCGTAACGTCATGCGCCAAGGTGGCGGATTCCAGAATCGCGCCCTGTCCGATGCGGCAATCCTCGCCGACCACGGTGTTTCCGGTCAGCCGCGCGAACGGCTCGATGATGGTATCGGCGCCGACGCGCACCAGTGCGTCAATGGTCACGGTCTCCGGGCGCTCGATGGTGACGCCCGCAAGCATGAGCTCCCGCGCCTTGCGGGCGCGCAGGATGCGGTCGGCATCCGCGAGTTCCACGCGCGTGTTGATGCCGAGCAGTTCGCTGGGTTCCTCCACATGCAACTGCCGGACGGGCAGCCCGTGGCGGTTCAGGATTTCCGCCATGTCGGTCAGATACAGTTCGCCGGACGCCGGATTCGGTTTGATTTCGCCAATGTGCCGCCACAGCGGCTTAGACCGGAAGCAGTAGATGCCGGAATTGATCAGGCGGACCAGCAACTGCTCCGGCCGCGCGGCTTTGTGCTCCACGATGGCGATTACGTTGCCCTGCTCGACTCCTTGCTCGTCTCCTTGCTGAGCGACGATGACCCGTCCGTATCCGGCGGGGTTCTCCAGCGTCGTCGTAATGAGCGTAGCCGCGGCTGTGGATTCCTCCTGCTTGTCACGCAGCTTCTTTAGCGTCGCCGCGGCGAGCAGGGGCGTGTCGCCGTAAAGCACCATCAGCAGGCCATCGTGGCCGGGATCGGCCAGTTCGAGCTGCTCGCGGGCGCACGTCAGGGCGTGGCCGGTTCCGCGTTGTTCCACCTGGCGCGCAAAGCGCACACCGGCGGGCAGCAATACGTCTTCCACGGCCTCGGCCTGATGGCCGGTCACGACAACGATACGCTCCGGTGGCGCCACGGCGAGGGCCGCTTGAACAACGTGCTCCACCAAAGCGAGTCCGCCGGTGCGATGCAGTACCTTGGCCCGCTTCGAGCGCATGCGGGTGCCCAGACCCGCGGCAAGAATCACAACGGTTGTGTTCATAAGAGATTCCGTCTTCGCTTTCTGCGCCGGCCCTGCTGCGCCAGCTCCATCGCGATAGCGCCGATGACTCCGGCATCGTGCCGGATCACTGTATCCAGCCCGCCGCGCCGCATGCGCAATAAATCGGTCGCCAGCACGTCGATCCCCAGCCCGGCCAGACTCTCGACGTCATTCTCCACTGGTTGGGCGGATTGCGCCTCATACTTGCGCAGCGCCCGGCCCTGCAGCGGCGCCGTATTCACGACACATACGTCCACGATCGGACGATCCCGTCCGCAATGGCGCAGCAACGCCTTCACATGGTCGGAGGCGCGGAAGTTGGCAGTCTCGCCCGGCTGCGACATCAGGTTCACAAAATACGCCTTGAGCGCGGGAGACTTGGCGATGGCCCGCGGAATGCCCGCCACCAGCAGGTTCGGAATGACGCTGGTGAACAGCGACCCCGGACCCAAAGTGATGAGATCCGCATTCGCGATGGCTTCCAGCGTTTCCGCGAGGGGCTTGGGGCGGCTGGGCTTGAGGGTGACGCGTTCAATAGCAGCGCGGCTCCGGCTGATCCGCGTCTCGCCGGCAACCCGGCGCCCATCGGCAAGCAGCGCTTCCAGTGTCACCTTCGCGGATGTCGACGGATAGATCCGGCCGAGCACATGCACCACCTGCGACGACAGCGTGACGGCGGAAGCGAAATCCCCGGTCAGGTGGGTCATGGCCGTCAGAAAAAGGTTTCCGAAACTGTGCCCCTTGAGCCCGCGTCCGCTGGCAAAGCGGTACTGAAACAACCGGGCAAGAAGTGTTTCGTCCCCGGAAAGCGCCACCATGCAGTTCCGAATGTCGCCGGGCGGCAAGACGTCGAACTCGCGGCGCAGGCGGCCGGAACTCCCGCCGTCGTCGCTGACCGTTACGATGGCGGTGATATCAACGGCTCCTTCGCCGGCCTTTACGTAGCGTTTCAAGCCGCGGAGGAGAGTAGAAAGTCCGGTGCCGCCGCCGATGGATACGATTCTTAGGGGTACTGCGGACGCGGAACGGGACAGACATTCCTCCTGCTCTCAGGATCGCATGTAGAGCACGGCGGATTCAGGAAGTCCGCTTGCCGGATTTCTTGCCGTCTTCTTCGTCTACGTCTTCAAAGGCAGGCAACTGCTCCAGATCGTCGGCCTCGAAAACCGCGTCACATTGCAGGCAACGCACGTAATCCACCGCATCCCGCCGCATTAGGAATTCCGTACGCGTGTGTTCACAGGCCGGCATAGAAGGATATAATTATCCCTATTCTAAGGACCGCAAGAAGGATGTCAAGTGCCGCCTGGAGAATCAGTAGCCTGGTGGAGGGCTGGTCTTACCAGCGCCCACCGCCGCCGCCGCCGCGATTGCCGCCACGGCCACCGCCACCGCCGCCGCCGCCGCGATTACCGCCACGGCCCGCGCCAAAGCCACCACCGCCGCCGCCCGCTGGCTTGGGGCGGGCTTCATTCACGTTGATGGCGCGGCCGCTCAACTCCGCCCCGTTCAACTGCGCGATCGCTGTCTCCGCATCGCGCCGCTCGGTCATTTCGATGAAGGCAAAACCGCGCGGCTGCCCCGTATCGCGGTCGGTAACGATGTTGACTCGCTCCACATTGCCATATTGCGCGAATGCCGCGTGCAAGTCTTCCTGGGTGGTCTGGTAGCTAAGGTTCCCTACGAATATATTGGTCATCAGACTGTTCTCTTTCCACACCCGGTCGAAAGAGAAGTCCCGATTCGCACGCGGGGGCTCTTAGGCGAATGCATCAGAAGGATACCTTAGAACTTTTGGGAAATGCAAGTGATGCAGGCGGGCAATTCGAGGAGCCGCCTGTTAACGCTCTCTGGAAAAACCGCCGATATACGATTGTGATGTTGTGTACCGTGCGGCGGTTTACATCTGTAGGCGCCTTGGCGGCTGCCTTCTTCCTCACGGGCGGCACCGCCCAGACGCAACCTCCCAATCTATCCGGAGAATGGAAGCTGAATCTGGCCCGCAGCAATTTCGGCAGTTTCCCGGCGCCGCTGGCCATTACCCGTTCGGTAAAGCAAGAGGGTTCCACCCTGACTATGAGCATCCTGCAAAAAAGCCCGCAGGGTGAGGTTACCACTCAATTGACCTATACAACCGACGGCAAGCCCGTGACCAACAAGATGCAGGGCGGCGAATCCAAAGGTTCGGCGCAATGGATCGGCGACAAGTTGATGATCGAGAGCAGCCGCGAACTTCAGGGCGCCACGCTCACGCAGAAAGACATCTGGACGCTTGCGCCGGACGGAAAAACCCTCACCATCGACTCCCGCGTCACGCTGCCCAATGGCGGCTTCGACATCAAGCAGGTGTTTGAGAAACAGTAGCTAGTTTTTCTTGCTGGTGTCTTCCACCATGCGGCGCACGCGGTCAATTTCCGTGCGCAATTTCCGTTCGCGCATGGCCAGCGAGGCGACATAGATCGCCAGAATCACGAACGCGGCGGCAAAGCCGTAGAACATGTAGGAAAGATTGCGGGCTTCATCCATTCGAGTGAGTCCTTAGTATGAGTGCGCCATGCGCCGCAGCGAGTCGATTTCACCGGCCATGCGCTCCTGACGGGTTCGCACCATCACTAGGATCACAGCCAGGCACATGAATGCCAGCCAATTCCAGTAGATGGGCGCTTCCATGCCGGGGCCCATCCCGCCGCCATCGCGAACGCTGAGCACCGGCGCGGGATGCTGCGTGCGCCACCATTCAATCGACTTCCAAACGATGAGAATATCCACGCAACCAAAGATGGAGACGACAGCGGAAAGCCGGGCGCGCTGCGTGGGCTCTTCGATCGCACGGCGCAGCATCAGGTAACCCGCGTAGATCAGCCAGCACACCAGCATCGTGGTCAAGCGAGCGTCCCACGCCCACCAGATCCCCCAGATAATACGGCCCCAGATCATGCCGGTGGCCAGTACGATGGTGGCGAAGGCGAGAGCCACTTCGGTCACCGCCGCGGCGAAAGCGTCGTACTTCAATTTGCCCGTGATCAGATAAGCCGCGCTGGCGCCCAGCGCCACGAAAAAGCCGGTGAAACCAGTGAAGATCGCCGGTACGTGGACGTAGACGATGCGGTAGATGGCTCCCTGATTGGCTTCATCGGGGAGAACCAGGAAGATTTTGTACAGACTGAAGGTCAACAACGCCGCGCATATGGCGGTGAGCAGGAGCATGATGCGATCGCGCGTGTCTGTCATCGGAATTTACCCCACACCTTGGTTTACCCCACGAGAACAATATCAATAAATACCATGGCCAGGATCGTGTAGATGAAGTCGAACCCGGTCAGGACCCGCAGCCAGATCAAGTTGTCCGCGCCGAGCGGCGTTCCGTTCATCAAATCGCTGGTCAGGGTCATGGCGGCCATCAGCGCCGGAATGAGCAGCGGATAGACCAGCGTGGGCAACATCATTTCCCGCATACGGAGATTTACAGTAAGCGCGCTGAACATGGTGCCGATCACAGTCATGCCCCAGGTTCCCAGCAGCATCACCAGCACCACGGGCCAGAACTGCGCGGAAAAGTGAGTGTTGTAGAGGATGGAAAAAGCGGCCAGGGCGGCAATCTCCACGATCATCAACAGGAAATAATTCGCCAATACTTTACCGAAAAACACGGCCGCCACGGGCACGGGCGCGGACATCAAAGCGTCGAGGCAGTCGTTCTGCAACTCGCGGGCGAAGCTGCGGTTGAGTATCAGCGCCCCGGCAAACGAGAACACCAGCCACAGCAAGCCTCCGGAAATCGTCTGCAACTCCTCCGAATCCGGATCAAAAGCGAAGCTGAACAGCACCAGGATCACCATCGCAAACGCAAAGGACGCGTTGAACGCCTCTTTGGTGCGCATTTCGGAGCGCAGGTCCTTGGAAGCAATGGCGGCCGCGGCCCGCAGGAAAGTTTTCACAGCTCAGTTTTCCCCATACGTGCGGTACAGCCAGCCGGTGTCCTCGACCATTTGAGTTGTCCGTTCACCCGCGAAGGCCAATTGGCCGCGCTGGATCAGGGCCACGTGAGTGGCCAGCTCCAACGCTTCTTTCAACTGGTGCGTGGACATGACGATGGTGCGTCCGAGGGCGTGCGCGTCCGCCAGTAGAGACTGCAGCACGGCGATGGCCCGGTCGTCGAGCGCCGTAAACGGTTCGTCCAGCAACAGAATCTCCGGCTCATGCATGAATGCGCGCGCGACCGCCAGCCGTTGCCGCATGCCGCGCGAAAACTCGCGCACCAGACCGTCGCGCACGCGTTCCAATCCTACGCGGCCGAGCCACGCCAGCGCCTGCTTCTGCGGATTTTCCAGGCCGTAGAGTTTGGCGAACAGCACCAGATTCTCGGCGGCGGAGAGTTCGTCGTAAAGCGAAATTCCGTGGCCCAGTACGCCGATGCGCCGCCTGGTGGCTTCCTGGCGGACGTCGGAGCCTCCCATGCGGACGCTCCCTTCCGACGCTTTGGAGAGGCCCGCCAGGATACGCAGGAGCGTGGTCTTCCCCGCCCCATTGCGGCCCAGCAACGCCAGTGTCGAGCCGGCCTCGATGCGCAACTGGATATTGCGCAGAGCGGGAAAGTCGCCGTAGTGTTTCCAGACGCCGTCTATTTCGAGCGCCGCCGCACTCACCCGCGTCCTTCTTCCTCGCTGCTCACGCGCCCGTTGTTCACACAGAGCCCCGCCGGTAGAGCATTACGCCGCCCAGCGTCAGAATGGCGAAGGCGAGTCCCAGCACCCAGGTCAGTTGCGAATATATGCGCGCCGGTTTGATTTCCACCTGCGGCGACCCGCTATCGTCGCCCGCCGCCGGTGAAGGTTCGCCGCGCAGCGAGCCGATGCCCTGAATCAGCACGTTAAAGTCGAGCCCGGAGAGGTTATAGATGTGCGCCTTGGTTTGCGGTTCCTGGCCGGCTTCTTCAATGCCGTCGCCTGTAAGCGTGACTGCGGGCGGCGTCACCAGGTGCGTCGCTGTCGCCGACGCCACCACCTTGCCCGCGAACTTATCCGCGGCGGGAACCGTGTAGCTCACGTCCATGCGGGTTTCTCCTGGCTTGGCAGGGTAATCCGTTTTGTAGAAACCTGGCGGCGTGATCTTCACCGGCGGCCGTGAAATGGGCATGCCGCCCGGGGCGGTAATCACCACCTGCGCTTTGCCGCCGGTCGCCTCCGGCAAATAAAACTGAATCGATCCCTTGGCTGCATCATTGAACGTCGTATTGGTCTCGTTGCCCAGCACGAAGGTCTCGCTGACCCGGATGCTGTCAAGCGTGGGCTCGATCAGGATCAGGTGCTCCAGCAGGCGAGCCACACCTGCTTTATTGGTGGAATCGTAGACTTTAACCTGAATCCCTGACGTGGGAGACCGCGGAGTAATGATCTGATTGTAGGTCGTCCCCTGAAAGGTGGCTTGCAACAACCCGGGTCCTGGCGGAATTTCCTTGTCGATCTTGAACTCGCCTTGCGCGCCGGAGGTCGCGTTGCCCAGCGGCACCATGCCATTCTGGCCCGGTTGCACCAGGCTGATGGCAACGCCCGGCTGCGGCTTGCCGGTGGTGACGTTCGTGACGATTCCGTCAACGGCGAATAGCGGCAACACACAGACAAATGCAAAAAGTGCCAGCCTCATGCCATTTCCTTTCCACAAGCGCCGCAAAACTTCATGGCCTCGGCGAACTCGGCGCCACAATGAGGACAGAGGAAGGCGGCGTTCGCGGCCACGGGCTGCGATGCGGCCGCGGACGCCGCGGCCTCCGCGATCGGGACCGGCACCGGAGCCTTCCCGGTAACTACGCGCTCCGTCTCAGCTACCACCACGCCCAATTCCATTTGCAACGCCAGTTTCGTCTGCGCGTAGTCGGCGTCGGAGAGTTTGCCCACGCGATACTCGAATTGCAAGTCGCGCAAGTTTTCGTAAATGGCGGCCTTGCGCTCGTCGAGATGGCGGGTCGGGGAAACCGGATCCGGCGCCGGAATATCCTTGGCGCGAACGAATAGCGTATACAACAGTGTTACGGTAAGCACGGCGACTACGGCGAGGACGAGGCTCATTAGTCTAAATCGGCCGTATCCTTCTCGATGCGCGCCAACAGCTCCGCGTCAACGTCGGGAGCAACTCCACCCGCTCCCGCGGCCGCCATATCCGGTTTCCGGATGTAGCGGCGGATGGTCCACAAGACCACGATCAGCCCAAGGCCTAGTGCGATATACGGACCGGCGAAGCCGCCCATGCCCGGCGGGATCACGATGATGTCCTTGCCGTTTTCGGCGACATATTGGGCTAGAATCTGGTCATCGCCCATACCCGTCTTCTGCAGGCCGAAAATCTTGGTCTTATTGGTCTTGCACATCGGACAACCTGGCGGCATCACGCAGGCCATGTTCTGATTGCAACCGCAACTGCATTGGAGCTTGGCCGCGACACGATTCACGGCGGGCGAGTCCAAGTCGCTGGCGGTTTGCGCCAGCGCGGCCGCCACCATCACGACCAAGAGGAAACTAGTTCTGAACTTTCGCATGCTTTTTAGCCATCGCCACAACTTCGGTCCGCGGGTACATCAGGCGGACCTTGTTGGGCACCAGGCAGATCAGAGTACCGATCAGCACTACCCAGTAGCCCACCCAGATCCAGCTCACCAGCGGGAACACGTACGCCTGAATCACGGTTCCGTCGCCGTCGTTGGCCGCGCCCGCGAAGTTGAGATACAGATCGTCGAGGGCGCGCCGCCGGATCGTGACTTCAGAGGTGGGCTGCCGCGAAACGAAGTACATGCGGCGTTCCGGCCGCATGTTGCCCAGATCCTGACCGTTCTTCGACACCGCAACGTTCAGGACCTCCCAGGAATAGTTGTCGTTGCGCCCGGACTCCACATCGCCGATCTGCAATTGATAAGAGCCCAGGTTCACCTTCTGCCCTTTTGCCACCTCCAACGTCCGGCTGATGTCGAACGCTTTGCCCGTGAAGCCAATGAACATGAGCACCACACCCATGTGCACCAGGTAGCCGCCGTAGCGCCGCGTGTTGCGGTGCGTCAGTTCCACCATCGCGGCCACCACGTTCTGGCCGCTCTTGGCGCGGATGACATTCGCGCCTTTGAAGAACTCCAGAACGATGCTGATGGTGACGAAGGCGCACAAAGCAAATGACATCAAGGCGTAAAAGTGCCGCACGCCGGTCACCAGCAGTACTCCGGCCACCGCCACGCCGCCAATCGTGGGCCAAAAGAAGGAACGCTTCAAGCTCTCCACCGAACTCTTGCGCCACGCAATCAGCGGACCAACCCCGGTCAGCAACAACAGGCCGAGCCCGATCGGAATATTCACGCGGTTGAAAAACGGCCCGTCCACGCTGATTTTTTCACCGCTGACGGCTTCCGAGATCACCGGGAACAACGTGCCCCACAGCACGGCGAAGCAGCTCGCCAGCAGGATCAAGTTATTGAACAGGAAGCTCGACTCGCGGGAGAGTACGCTTTCCAGTTGCGCTTCACTCTTCAAATAATCCAACCGGTTCAGAATCAGGTATAGGGTGGAGGCAATGCCCACCGCCAGGAATACGACGAAATACCGGCCCAGCGAAGACTGCGCAAACGCATGTACCGACTGCACCACGCCGCTGCGCGTCAAAAACGTTCCGAAAATGCACAGGAAGAAGGTGGAAGATACCAGTACGATGTTCCAGACCTTCATCATGCCCTTCTTTTCCTGCATCATCACCGAGTGCAGGAATGCGGTGGCAGTAATCCACGGCAGCAACGAGGCATTTTCCACCGGGTCCCAGCCCCAATAGCCGCCCCATCCGAGCACGGCATACGCCCAGCCTGCGCCCAATAGAATGCCCGTGGTCTGGAACATCCAGGTCACCAGCGTCCAGCGGCGCGTGGTATGAATCCAGGAATCGCCGGCCTGCTTGGTGATTAAAGAGCCAATCGCGAAAGCAAACGGCACGGTAAAGCCGACATAGCCCAGATACAGCATGGGCGGATGAATCACCATGGTCCAGTATTGGAGCAGCGGATTTAGCCCCTGGCCATCGCCGGCATCGACAATACCTTTGCCCGCCATCAGAACCTTAAACGGCTGCTCGACGAAAGAAATCAGGATCAGGAAGAACGTTTCCGTGGCCATGAGGACCGCGGTCACGTAGGGCATCATCTCGCGGAACTTGCGGCGGTTCTGAAACACCAGAATCGCGGAGTAGGTCGCCAGCAGCCACGCCCACAACAACAGGGAGCCTTCCTGGCCGCCCCACCAGGAGGCGAACTTGTAGGCCAGGTCCATCGACTTATTGCTGTGCTCGGCCACGTACGCCAACCGGAAGTCGCCGGTCATGAGCGAGTAGACCAGCAGCGATGCCGCGACGGTGAGCAATCCCCAGACGCAATACACGGCCCGCTCGGCGCTCAGCACCAGGAACGGACGGCGGCCGAGCTTGCCGGCAATGGAGCCGAGGACGGCATAGATGGCAAAGCAAAATGCGAGCAGGATGGCGAGGGTTCCGAGATTTTCCATGAGGCCTCTCTATCTATTACATCGCGCACAACGCATTCGCTGTGCGCTCTTTCACTAAGATCGCGCACAACGCATTCGCTGTGCGCTCTTTCACTCACATCGCGCACAACGCATTCGCTGTGCGCTCTTTCACTAAGATCGCGCACAACGTCACCCTATGCACTCCAACTATTACATCGCGCACAACGACAGGCTCTGCGCTCACACTGATCTTCATGCGCCACGGCCGGCGGGTTCGCCAGAAAGCCGCACACCACTGACCGCGTGCTCGCGGTTCGCCGCAATCCTATAGCTTAGCTGGTACGGACGCCCGGCGTCGCGTTCCCGTTGATCACCGGCTTGGCTTGATACTTCGAGGCGCACTTGGCTTGAATCTTGGTAGCGTGGAAAACGCCGTCCGAACCCAGCCTGCCATCCGCCAGCGCCTGCGCACCGTCTCTGAACGTATCCGGGAGGGGATCGATGCCGCTATACACGACTTTCAAACGAAGCGAATCCTGCGCCAGGGTGAACATCACATCGGCGCCATTCCGCTGAATGGAATTGGGTGCGATGTCGCCGCCCACACGCAGCCGCTTCTCTTTGGCCTGCTCGCTGAGCTGCCCGATCTCCGCCACGGTCTTGTAATACGTCTTGGTTTCGCTTATCCCACCCACAGCGAGCCATCCGAGTGTTCCCAGGATCGCGAGAATCAGAATTCCAAACTTGACGTAATTATTCATTCAGCTCACCTGCCGCTCCGAAACCTGCGGCTTTCCTTCGATCTCATTATACCCCCGTGCCCCGAGCTTGGTACGGCCATTCTGGCAGGGTTTTGCCTGCCACCACCCGTTTGTTAAGTGGGCCTGCCTGTCCACCTTCACCACCGAGGCCCGTCCGGCCCATCCCATTGCGTGCCTCAGACGCTTTCCGTGTCGTCTTCCAAGTCCTTCCAGTGCCGCTCAATCGCGGTCCGCACCAGTTGTGCCCGCGTGCGTACACCAGTCTTGGCAAATACCTGCTGCAAGACCGCCTTCACCAACGGCTCGGAGATATGGAGCGAGAAGGCGATCTCCTTGTTGGTCTGGCCGGCAAATACGCCACGCAGAACCTGCCGCTCCCGGGGCGTAAAGGGGCGCGGTTCCGCATCGCCGGAAGGATTTAGATCGCCCGCGGGGAGACGCGGGTCCGCGACGGGTTCCGCGGCTTCCCGTGCCAGGCCGCGGATACGTTCCACCAAAAGTTGTGGACGATCATGTTTAAGAACGATTCCGGAGCAGCCTCGCTCCATAAGACGCGTGGCCTCGAACTTACTCACTCCCGCCGTCACCACCAGCACCTTGCCGGAAAAGCCCTGCGCCTTAGCCAGAGGCAGGAAAGCGCCTCCTTGCCGCAAGCCGAGATTGATGTCCAACAGAACCACGTCCACGTTGGCTGCCGGCAACAGAGCCAGCCCTTCCTCCAGGGTGGCGCATTCGCCGACGACCGCAAAATCAGGCTCGCCCCCCAGGAGCCGGGCAATGGCTTCGCGGAACAGCGAGTGATCGTCGATCAGGAGGATACGCGTCTTGGGCAGCACGATATTCTAGTTTTCCGCCTGGTTCTAATTTTCAACCTGCATAGCCGGAAGGTCGATTACAAACGCGCATTCTCCAGCCGGACGGGTATGGTGAAGTTCTCCCCCGAAGGTCCGGATGATCGCCCGCGAGACGAACAGACCCAATCCGGTGGAGGACGCGCCGGGCTGGAACGGCTGAAAGAGCCGTTCCACCGAGGGGATGCCCGGCCCATTATCGGCTACGCGAATGACCACCGATTGATCCAGCGCGTAAGCGGCGACGCGAATGCTCGGGGCGGGAATATCCTGTAAAGCGCGCCGGCTATTCTTAGTCAGATTCAGGAGCACCTGCAGAAGACCCGAGCGCTCCGCGCGAACCGGGGGCAAGGAATCGGGGATCTCCCATTCCGCCTTGATCCCGGCATCTCTGAGTTCCGGAGAGATGATCGTACGCAGCTCCAGGAGAAGATCGATCACGTCCAGACCTTCCAAGACCCCTTCGTTGGCGTCCGACAATTCCGTGGAAGATATCCGCAACATGCTATCGATCACCGTCTCCAGCGCCTGAAAATCGATGTTCCCGTTAAGCCCCTGCACTCTCGCCAGGTTGAGCCGCAACACCGAGGCGGCCGCGGCCAGATTGCGAAGCTCGTGAGAAACCGCGCCGGCGATGATTCTGGAGTTGCTCAACAGTTGTTTCAACCCGGCCTCCTCGCGGTCGCGGACGAGTTCAGTCACGTCGGAAAGAATGGCGGCCAGGCACAAGGCCAGGCACAATCCCGAAGCATCCTGATAATGAGAGACACACGCCTGCGATAGAAACGACTCACCATTCTTGCGGCGGCCGGCAACCTCAATCATTCTTTGGGTCAGGTCCGTGACTTGTTTGGATTGGCGAAGAGTGGCGAGAGCGGGGAAATACTCGTCCACTGAATGGCCCTCCGGAGAACCCGTACTGAATCCCAAAAGGCGGCAAGCAGAAGAGTTCACCATGCCGATCTTCCCCTTCGAGTCGACGGTCAGCAGCCCAATCGGGCTCACATCCAGCGCGGCGCGCATCTGAAGAACGGCGTCCGCGTTGAGACGGGCTTCCCCGCGGGCCTTGCGCAGCACGTCGACCGTCTTACTCCGGCCGTGAGCCAGGTGGCTCGCAAGCAACGCAACCCCCGCTAACGTCAACAATTCAAACCATGTTCTTTGCGTCAGCTCAGGATTTCTCAAGTTACCGTGGAGCGGGCCGATAATGAGGCACGCTGCCGCGAGCGCCAGGACGATCCAGCGGGAAGCAAACACTGCCGCAGCCACAAGTATAAGCAGATAAAGGCTTTGCAGAGGAACTTGAGGATCATAATAGTAGTCCGTAGCGGCACTGACGGCAAATACCAGAAAGCAAACGGCCGCACCCAGTTGGTATCCTGACGAAACTGTGCCTCCCCGGCGAACGGCCATCGCAGCGATGATAACCCGGAAAGCCCTTTCCTGACTATGGGAAAAGGGAGAGAAGCTTCCCAGGATGATGGTACCTAATCTTCCTTCACAAACCTCTCCGCCCGCTTTTTATACGAAAGATAGGTTGAAGGAGCGTGACTGGGGTGGTTGAATTAGGTTGTAAGGTCGCGTGGTGAACAACTGGTTGAGGCTGTCTGTTTCCTCCGAGTAGATAGTTCACTCCCAAATCCACCACGCGGCGCTCTCCGTCTAGCAGGCGAAGGTACTGCGGCCTAAGCGTGCCGTGCTGGTACTTTTCCCGCATGCAGAACCCTTGCCCCCCCGAAATATATTTGTTATAAATACTGAGCGCCAGTGAGCCTGTCGATTTCCCGGCAGGCAGTGGAACGGCTGGTTCTCGGAGGAGAGCCGATCGGCCGCTTGCAAGAATTTGACTTACGGGTCGCTGGTGATCGCGGCATTGGGTCCCGCCAAAGAAGCGAAGGCGGGGCCCGGTGTTCGCTCTGAAACAAAACGGCGCGCAAAGCACCGTCGCCGCCCGGCTTACCTTTACCGGCCAGATCCGGCGGCCCGCTCTTCGGCACGGGCTCCAGACAGGATGCCTTCCAATCCTATATTCCCTTCGTGGCAGGCGTACTCGTAGATGGGTTTATTGGAACGCTGCCAGGGGACCATCAGACTCCATGGTTTCGTCCATGTGCCGGGATCGTTGATGGTGATCTGGTATTCCAGCCGTTCCGGGCCGGCGCGGGTGAAACGTTCCGTCACGTGAAGTTGTTCGCTGGATACGCCCATGAAGCTTCTCGGCTTGTAATTCGTCGTATCCACCACCAGGGTGTCGCCTTCCCAGCGGCCGCGCGAGTCGCCCAGCCAATGGCGGATCGCGGACGGAATATGGGGGCTGTTGTTGATGTGAATCACGCGGTAGTCGTGAATCATCTCCGTCAGGAATACGACCGTGGAGGGAGTTTGCACGATCTGGTAATAGCTCTGGTATCCGGCGGTCAATTGCGGAGAGCCGTACGTGATACAACGCTCCTGCAAGTTGCGGTCCTCCGGTCCGGCGGGCGGACGGTTCCTGGCCGCCAGATTAGCTTCACGCCTATGTTGCCCCTCGGGCATGAAGGCGGGCATCCGTCCGTCCAGCGGGTCGGTAATGAGCGAGGTCCGGTTGTCCCATTCCCGATCCACCGTCCACACCGAGCTATAGTCTCCGGTGTTGCCGTCGGTGCTCACGAACCCCTTCTTCACGCCGTTGATATTGTCGAGCACGGTCTGAAACACGGTGTCGCCAAATGCCGCGTCGCCAGTGCCGCTGAACAGCTCCCTGGCTTTCTTCTTGAAGGCGGCGACTTCTTCATCGGTAAGAGTCGCCCGGTTCCCCAGCGCTTTAGGCCGCTCCAGCGGCGTTGCGATGTTGTTGGACCAAAATCCTTGCAGGTCCGGATGTCCGTCGGCGGCGCGCGGCGCGGTCCAGGTCTGCTTGACGGCGGCTCTTGCCAATGCGGATTGCGTTGCGGCCTGCCCCGGCGCCAGGGAAGCCAGCGCGGCAAAGGCGGCTATATAAGAGAGGTATCGAGAATTCATCTTCCCTCCTTGCAGTGTCAAGTATACTCCCGGCGAGTCAGCTTCGCGAGCCGTGAACGGACAGCCGTGACCGGCCGGCTGCCTGAGTGCCTGGGTGCAATCCGGGACAACCGGCACGTGGCTACTTCCGATACATGTGGACGAGGTCTTTTTCGTTCTCGCAAACGTGATCGATGAGTTCCGTGTCGGGCATGAGATCGAAGGGCACGGTAGCGGACCAGGGCTGCGAGTAGTTCTTGGGATCGCTGAAGGTGAACTCGATCTTAAGGTGGCCGAAGTCGGGCCGGGTGTAGCGTTCGGTGATGTGCAATTCTTCCGAATGCGGGAGCCCTTCTCCGTCTAAATAGGTCTGGTCGTTGAAGCCGCCGCTTTCCACGACGAACGTGGATTTTTCCCAGTGCGCGACAGAGTATCCAAACCAAGCGGGAAATGGGTTTACGGGAAGCTTCCGCCCGTCCGAGAAGATTTGCCGGAACACATCGAACTCTTCAAACAGCATGACCGTCACGGCCGGCGTCTGGATGATCTTGATGGGCAGCGGAAGCATGTGGCTCGGGACGCCATCGGGAAGACAGCGCTCCGAAGGATCGGCCGCATCTCCGAACTTGGTGAGGTCATCGAACTGCTTCTGCGCGGCGGGAAGCAGAGGGATCTTGGATCCGGGCGGCATGTAGCGGCCCAAACCGCGTCCGGAAGGATTGGAGCCAGTGCGGTTGGAGATCCAGATTCCACTCAAATCGGGATGCCCGCCGACGGAGCGGGGCGCCGGGGCGCTCAGATTGGGCTTGCCGTCCTTGGTGCGCGGAGTGCCCGGCACAGGGATTTTGATCCATTGCGCTTGCGCGGTAAGGGCAAACGCAAGCACGAGCAGCAGAGGGCGGATCGGCGCGGCGTATGTCATGAAGGTTCTCCTGATAAGGAATGTGCCGGATGCAGCCAAGTGTTTCCGAAAAAGGCGCGAAATGTTGATATGATTGGGAACCATGACGATCAAAAACCTCCGGTATGGTGCGCTCTTGGTTGGTGCTTTTGCGGCGGGATCGCTGCTCACGGCTCACTTCATGAATATTCAGCAGGCGCGGGCGGCGGGTAATCGCGTTTTCGAGCTTCGCATGTACCACACGTTCCCGAACCGCCTCACGCCACTCCAAACGCGGTTTCGCGGCGGCGAGGTCCGCATGTTCGAAAAGAACGGCATGAAATTCGCCGGCGGATGGGTGCCCCAGGATGCGCCCAACCATGACAATCTGTTCGTTTACATGCTGGCGCACGAAAGCCGCGCCGCCGCCCAAAAGAGCTGGGACGCTTTCCGCGCCGATCCGGAATGGAAGAAACTCCAGGGGGCCTCGGAAGCCGACGGAAAGATCGTGGAAAAGGTCGACTCCATGTTTCTGGACCCGACTGATTTCTCCCCTTTGAAGTAAGTAACGTCCCTACTGTAGGACTTTCCTCACGTCAGGACCTTGCTGGTCCGGCGCGGCTAGTGACTTGCCGAAGTAGGCATCCGCTTCAGGTGGATCGTCTCCGCATTCGCGTTGCCGGTGAGGGCAGTGACGTTTCCGCGAACGCATGAATCGTCCTGGATCCCCCTACTACCAGCGATTACTTTGCCGTCCACCGCCGCCGGCTCCGCGGTCTGCTCTTGGGCGAGCTTCATTAATCGTCAAAGTTCTGCCTTCCAGGTCGCTGCCGTTCAAGGCGGCGATGGCTTGATCGCCTTCCGCGTCGTTGCTCATCTCGACGAATCCGAAGCCTTTGGCTTGTCCGGTATCGCGATCGGTGACGATGCTGACGCGATCCACGTTGCCATGGACCGCGAACATGGATCGAACCGCTTCCTCAGTCGCACTGAAGCTGAGGTTTCCTACGAATATATTCTTCATTTGTACTTTCTTTCTGGAATTTTAAAACGCAAAAAATCGGGGCAGGATCGGACAAGGGCGGTTGGACCGGACTATCAAAAGATGCCGAAAACTACGGACTGCTCTAAGCGAGAGGCCTCGCGAAAATCAGCCCAGAGCTTGGATGGCATAGTATAGCGCGCCAAATACCGCCACCGCAACAACCGCGATCGCGGCCCACTTGGTCATGCGTTGCTGAGGCGATGTTGAGACCGCGTCATCGTGCTTCATTTGCTCGGCGAGACTTTCAAACATGGTGTTCTCCTTGCAGTTGCAACCCTACTCCTTATTTCGGAGAAACACAATGGTGCGATATTGGAGCGCCCTATTGCGGTAATGCCGGACAGGCCCGCTGCCGGCTCTATTTCAGAACCTTGCTGGCTTCCGCCTGCGCGATCAAGCGGTCGGCGTCGTCCTGCAGAAGATACCGGCCACGCACCAGCCGTTCGGCCGCGGCGCGCACTCGCTCGACGTATTTGTCGTGAGTCCCGTAGCGTTCTTCGAGCGATGGCCGCGGGTCGCCGGAAGCGAGCCGGTCCGCTTTGGTCTTGGCAAATGGAATAAACGAGCCCTCATTGGTGCGAATGTGGCCGCGATAAAATCCGCCGGCATTGACGTTCCAACCGGTATACGTTCCTAATGGCGCCTGATGCAGGACGCTCGCGACGCCGACCATCTCATTGCCGTCGGAATCCACGCGCGGCACCACGGTGGGCAGGGTCTGGCGGATCACGGGCGGCTGCATCAGAATGATGCCCGAAACGTCGGCGTAACGGAACTTCGGTCCGAATTCATATTGATAAAGCGGCGTGAGAATTCCATCCGGCAGCGGCACGCCGGGAATCGCGGGGAATCCCATGGCGGCGCTGGCGGGAGCCACCAGGTCTCCGCGATCCAGGCGCGGATATTGGCTGGGCGGCGGCAGCGTGCCCTTGACCACCCACTCGACCAATGCGTTCTGCAACGCCCGCAGCGTATCGATCGACGGATTCGGATTGGGGATCAGGCCACAGCAGCCTTGCTGCCTTGCATCGGGATCAAAACCACCGGGGCCGCCTCCGTGGCGCACTCCGGGAGAATAATAGCGGCGGACATTCGAAGGCAGCGGAATATCGCGGTCGGCGCGCGTACCAACTAGATCCGGCGAGGCGCGCAGGTTGAAGAATTCCGCCGAGCCGAAAGTCTCCATGATCTTCGGACAGGTCTCGGTGGCATGGCAGCGGTCGAGCAGCCCAGCCGCGGGACGGCCGCGGCCCGGATCGGGCGCGTGGTCCCACCACAGAACGCCGTCGCTGCCTGGCCCATATAGCTCCGCCGCCCCGCTGGGGGCCGCGAAACGGATATTCATTCCTAACTGGCGCACGGCTCTTTCCGGATTCGCGCCGTCAAAAACGATTCTGCCCGTCTCCTCCTGATTAAAGCCGAGGTGGATATAACTGCGCAGAAAATTGCCGGACTGCGAGTTGCCCTGGCTCACCACCGCCGTGATCCGGCTTGCCACCGGATTGGCCGCGCCCGCGTCGTCCTTTGCACCGTAACGGAGATAAGCGTTCAGATCGCGCGTGGCGGCGAAGCCGATGCCGTAGACTTTCGGGTCCTTGGCAGTGTACACGAGTTCATACAAGTAAGAAGGATTGAACCCGCCCTTGAGGCAGATCTTGCGCGGATCGGGCTTGCCGGGGAATGGAACCTGTGCGCAATCGGCGAAGGCCCACTCATCGCCGCGCAGCGGGACCACCATGCCGCCTTCCGCCGCGCGCCGCGTGAACGTGGCTTTCGAGGTGTCGAGGCTGGCCGGATCGGCGGTGCCCGCAACGCCTCCGCGCTGAATGGTGACGGTTGTTGCGCCCTCGCGCATGTCGGTGAAGCGGGCGAGCACGGGTCCAGTGATGCTCGAACCGTCGGGATTTTTCGCCACAGGCACCGTCATGGTCTCGAGTTTGCTCGACGGCTCCAGGTCTCCTTGCCAGCCGCTGGCGACCAGCACGTGGCCTTTCTTGCGCCCATCAGCCAGGAACCCTCCGGCCAACAAATTAAGGTTGCCGCGGTTGGGGACAAAGTACAGCAACACGCCGCTGGCCTTCGCCATATCCGCGGGCTTGAGGAGCGTGAAGGTCGCCGAATACTCCACCATCCCGCGCGCGTTGCGCGGCGCGAACTCCAGGTCCGTGATGATGGCGTTGAGTGGGAGTTTGGGGTCGAGTTCGCCGTAGGCGTGGCCGGTGAGTTTCTGGTAGCCATCCTTTTCGAGCGTCTCGGTGTGCTCCACCACCAGACGGGTAATGCGGGCCTGTCCGGGAAGGGCCAGGCCAAGGGTTGCCGCCACTGCAAACGCGGCCCTAAAGAATAGAACTCTCATGCGTCGCCTCCTTGGGTTCACGAACTGGGTTCACGA
>CAMAVI010000054.1 GCA_945861625.1 Candidatus Sulfopaludibacter sp. SbA3 | reverse complement strand
ACCGCTCCTACGACTCTTCTCTCATTAAGAACCAAAACCAGAAAACCTCCTTCGGCCAGCCGTAGAGGTGCAACGGGATGAATAGACGAAACCGGACAGATCACGTGTGAATAAAACCGGACACATTGACTTACTACCGACACGGGGGGGGTAGACAGCACATGCGGCGGACGGAATTATTCGTCGCGGAGTGCCGAAGCGGGTTCGATGAGCATGGCCCGGCGCGCGGGCAGATAACAGGCGATCAGAGAAACCAGCGCGAGGACCAGAGCGGCCACCGAAAGTGTCACCGGAGAGGTTGCGCTGACGCCAACCAGCACGCTGCGCAGCACGGACGCCGTTGCGATCGCGCCCAACAGGCCCACCGCGATGCCTAGTAACGTGAGACGCATACCGCTCCAAATGGTGGCTCTCAATACGCCGCCGGGAGTCGCCCCAAGGGCCATCCGGATTCCGATTTCGTGACGCCTCTGCGCGACCGCGTAGGCGTTAATTCCATAGATACCGATCACGGCGAGTAGAATTGCCAGTACCGCGAATGCACCCATCATACTGGCCTGGAAGTGCGGCTCGGAGAACTGATTGACAAAGGTCTCTTCCAAAGAGCTGAGCTGATCCACCGGCTCATTGCCGTCCAACTGCATGAGCTGGTTGCGTACGGCGCCGGCAATCGTCGCGACGTTTCCCGTGCTCCGCACAGCGAACCAAATGGAGGAAGAAAAGTGGTTCTGAGAATCGGGCGCATACATCATGGGCCGGTGCGCGGGAAGCCCTCGCCCGGAGAGCACATCCCCAACTATGCCCACGATCTCAGCGCGGATCGTGTCTTCGAAGCCGTTCTTTCCAAGGATGGGGCGATTCAAAAGAAGCCGCTTTCCGACGGGATTTTCCGTTGGGAAATAGCGTTCCACAAAGGCGTCGTTGACAATGACCACGGGCGGCGCTGTTTCATGATCGGTCTCCGCCAAAGTGCGGCCGGACTTCACCGGGATGCCCAGGGTTTCGAAATATCCGGGGGCCACGGTTGTGTACACTACGCCCGGCCGTTCCGCTTGTGGACGAGCCGGCGAGTCCTCCAGATCGAAAGGCACTTCCATGCTGCTTCCGGAAAGCGGGAGGTTGCTGGCTGCCGTAACACTCTCCACTCCGGGAACGGCGCGGAGCCGCTCTAATGCCTGCCGGCGAAACGCGATGGCGCGCGGTGCAGCGTAGATCGCGGCTGGTAGAAACACGCGGACGGTGAGGACATTCTTCAAGATCACGCCGGGATCGGTTTGTGTGAGCTTACTCAGGCTTTGCTGCATCAAAGCGGCGCTCGCCAGCAGCATTAAGGCCACGGCCACCTGAACGGCCACCATGGCTTGCCGGAAGCGCCGCCGCAGGATGCCGCCGGTGGATCCCCGTCCGCCGTCTTTCAATGCGCTCTGCACATCGATCCGGAATGCGGAAAGGGAGGGAGCCAGTCCGAAAATAAATCCCGTCGTCACCGTTACCAGCAGCGTGAAGCCGGCCATCAGCCAGTTCACCTGAATGGGAACCGTGGCGGGGATGGCGTTGGGAGGCACAATCGAGGGCGCGGCGCGGATGAGCACCCATCCCACTACGAATCCAGCCAAGCCGCCCAGTAGCGAAAGCAATAAATTTTCGGTCAGTAACTGGCGAACCAATCTTCCGCGTCCTGCCCCCAGCGCCACGCGGACCGCCATCTCGCGGGTTCGCGCGAGGGACCGCGTCAGGAGCAACCCCGCTACGTTCGCGCAGGTGATGAATAGCACCAGGGCCACCGCGCCGAACAGCAAGAGCAGCCGCGTGCGGAACGTGCGGTTGACCAGCCAGTCGAGCAAGCTCTGTACCTGCACTGTCCATCCGCTGTCACTGGTGGGAAATTCCTGGCCCAGAGTCCGGGCCAGCGCGCTCATCTCGGCCGCGGCGCTTCCACGCGAGCCTCTTAGCCGGGCCACAACGAACAAGTAGCGATAGTCGCGATCCAAACGGTTCACGGATAAAGGAACCCAAACGTCCCGGCGCGTCAGGAATTCAAAGTCGGAAGGCAAAACGCCGACGATCGTGTGCGGGATTCCATTGAGCCGGATGGACGAACTGAGGACGCTCGGGCCTCCTCCAAAATTGTCCTGCCACATGCGGTAGCTGATCAGAACGACCGGCGTAACACTTCCGGCGTTATCCACCGCGTCTTCTTCCGCGCTGAAGGTGCGGCCCAATACAGGCTGCACGCCCAGAGTGTGAAACAAATTGGACGTCACCGTGGCGCCGTTGACCTGCCGCGGCAAATCCGTCCCGGTCATCACGTACGTCGCTGCCGCCCAGGCTGCCAACTCGGTGAAGGACTTTGAACGGGACCGCCAGTCCAGAAAATTCGCGGCGGAGACGCGCCGCTCGACGCCCTGCGCGTCCTTCTCCCACAGCAACATCAACTGGGATGGGTCGGCGTAGTTGACCGGATGGAGCAGCATAGCGTCCACGATGCTGAACATCGCGGAATTGGCGCCGATGCCGAGCGCCAGGGCCAAAATGACCCACAGGGTCACGACTGGCGAGCGAGCCAGTACGCGCGCCCCGAAACGCGCGTCGCTTAGGAAATTCCTCATATTACTGCTCAGCAATCACAGGATTCCTGAGCTCTCCGATGCCGCTGACGCGGATGACTACCTCGTCGCCGGCTTGCAGGTAGCGCGGCGGCTTGCGCGCGAACCCGACGCCCGCGGGAGTACCCGTGGAAACAACATCGCCGGGCTCCAGCGTAACCACGCTGGAGATAAACTCAACCAGAGCCGGAATTCCGAACACCAACTCCCGCGTATTCGAACTCTGCAGAACCTGGCCGCCAATTTCCAGCGATATGTCTAGACTGTGGGGATCGGCGATCTCATCGCGCGTGACGATGCACGGACCCATGGGCGCAAAGGTATCGAAAGTTTTGCCCATCAACCACTGGCTGGTGGAGAACTGATAATCGCGGGCGGTCACATCGTTAATGATGGTGTATCCGAAGACGTGATCCATGGCGCGGGCCGCTGGAATGTGGCGCCCTCCCGCGCCGATCACGAAGGCGAACTCGGCCTCATAATCCGGCCGCGTGGAAGCCTTGGGCAGGACAATCGGTTCGCCGGGACCGATCACGACGTTCGTGAACTTGTTGAAGATGGTCGGAATCGTGGGAATATCCAGACCGGCCTCGAGCGCGTGATCGCGGTAGTTGAGACCCACGCAGATCAGCTTCGGAGGCCGCGGAATCGGAGCCAATAGCTTCACTGCGGACAGCGGGTAGGAACGCCCGGCGGAGGACGTCGGCGTTCCCGAAGCAATTACTGAAAGCATGTCCTTGCCCAATCCCACTACGTTCTCGCCGGAGACGATGCCCGCCTGCGCGGGGATATCGGTTCCCTGAAACGTTACCAGACGCATAAGGCCAGCATGCCACAATGAGAGTTTCATGTCCCGTATTCAACGCGCCCTCATAAGCGTTACCGATAAAACTGGAGTTGTGGAGTTTGCCCGCTCACTGTCGCAGTTGGGCGTAGAGATCCTGTCCACCGGCGGCACCTATCGCGTCCTGCAAACCGCCGGAATCACTCCCTTGCGCGAAGTGTCCGAGGTCACCGAATTCCCGGAGATGCTCGATGGGCGCGTGAAGACGCTGCATCCGCGGGTTGCCGGAGGCATTCTGGCGATGCGTTCCAAGCCGGAGCATATGCAGGCCATCGCCGCGCACGGGATTCCGGCGATTGATCTGGTCTGCGTCAATTTGTATGAGTTCGAAAAAGTGGCCGCCCGCAAGGACGCCACACTTGAGGAACTCATCGAAAATATAGACATTGGCGGACCCACCATGATCCGCGCCGCGGCGAAGAACTGGCAGGATGTTGCCGTTGTAACGTCGGTTGCGGACTATACGCCGATTATTCGGGAACTACAAGACAGTGCCGGTGCACTTTCCGCTGAGACGCACTGGCGGTTGGCCAAGCAGGCTTTCGCGACCACCGCCGCTTACGACCGCGCGGTGAGCGCCCGCTTAGCCGAAATTCCCCCCACCGGGGACGTACTGCCGGCGGTCTTGGATATTCGTGCGCCGCGCTCGCTCGCGCTTCGCTATGGTGAAAATCCGCACCAATCCGCGGCTCTTTATGCGAGCGGCTCGGCCGGTATTGCCGGCGCGCGCCAATTGCACGGCAAAGAGCTGTCCTATAACAATCTGGTGGACCTCGATGCCGCGTGGCAGTTGGTCTCCGAGTTTGAAGCCGCAGCCTCGGCGATTATCAAACACACCAATCCGTGTGGTTGCGCGGAGGGCGCCACGCAAGCGGAGAGCTACCGCCGGGCTTACGAAGCGGATCCGGTTTCTGCTTTCGGCGGCGTACTGGCCTTCAATCGCACGGTGGAAGGGGAAACCGCTGCCGGGATCGCCAAGACGTTTATTGAAGCGATTGCCGCCCCGGGTTACAGCGACGACGCTCTGCGAATTCTGAAGGAGAAGAAAAATCTCCGGCTATTGCAGGTCGCAAGCGCGCCATCTGAGCTGGCGGTCAAATCGATCAGCGGAGGATTTCTCGCGCAGACGCCGGACATTCATCATTTGTCGCCCGCGGACACCGAAGTGAAAACCCGGCGCGCTCCCACGCCCGGCGAATGGATCGCACTGGCGTTTGGCTGGAAGGTCGCCAAACACGTGAAGAGCAATGCCATTGTCTATGCACGTTCCGTGGACGAACTGGGTCAGTTGATCAGCGCCGGCGCCGGCCAGATGAGCCGCGTGGATTCGGTGAAGTTCGGCGCGATGAAAGCGGTGTTGCCTTTGCGAGGCGCGGTGGTGGCGTCCGATGCTTTTTTTCCATTCCCGGACGGCGTGGAGGAAGCCGCCAAGCATGGTGTCACGGCGCTGATTCAGCCGGGGGGCTCGGTGCGCGACGAAGAAGTGATTGCGGCGGCGGACCGTCTAGGTCTCGCGATGGCGTTCACCGGAATACGGCACTTCCGGCACTAAGCGCGGCGTCTGGACCAGTATTCCCGCAGCGGCCTGATAGGCTGGATGTGGGGCGATGGGGCCGTGCCCTCCTGTACACAGACCGGATAGTGTCAACGAGGCTTGATGGCGTTCGATTCCGGGGTAGCCTATTTGCCAACAGGGATCGGCCCCACTTTTCCCTGGCGCGTCTAAAGCGCGGATTGGTAAGGCCTGTCGGATTAAGTCAGTGTCTATGGAAACCTTTGATACGGCGGTAGCGAACTTCAGGTTGTTCCTTGTTCAACAAGACTACCCGCCGAACTTACTTTGGTTGCCTCCCAATGACATTGTGTATTGGGAATTGCGCTTCACGCCGAATGCAAAACGGAACGATGGGCAATCTGTAGGATTTGTGTGCCGCGGGACGATAGCGACGCCCAATGCCGAATGATTCCGAAAAGCGGAGTTAAGATCGCGGCCACAGTGGACCCGAAACCGGCAACGGAGGTCCATAGTCGGATAGCTTGGTGGCTGTTGAAGTGGTATGTGCGAAAGTCTCCGCCACAGTGGGATTGAACCGCCGGAGCAACCTCGGGCACGAAGCGTCTCTTAACCTAGTCTCACCACGCGCTACGTTTCGCTGAACAGCTTCAGCTTGTTGGTCACGCCGGTCACACCTTTTACCCTTTTCGCAACGCGTGCTGCTTTATCGCGGGCCTTCTCGTCGTGGACGCGCCCCTCTAGCGTGACTGCCCCGTCCTTGACGGTGACAGTGAGGCCGGCGCCGCGCACGAGGGCGTCATCGGCCAGTTTGCGGCGCACGTCATCGTAGATGCGGTCGTCGCTCGACGTACTTGAGGCGGCCGGTTTCTGTGCCAGCACCAACATGGGCACGATCAGGACGAAGATCAACAGCAAAGAAAGCAGACGCATAGGAATCCAATACAATTCTACAGATTTTAATTCCCGGACATCGCGCGCCAATCTACCGCGGCCAGAAACTCAGGATCCTGCCGCCAGCCGGCGCGAACCTTCACAAAAGTCTGTAGAAACACCTTACGGTCGAACACGCGCTCAAGTTCGTAGCGGGCCAAGGTGCCGATCTTCTTAAGCGCGGAGCCTCCCGCCCCGATCAGGATCGCCTTCTGTCCGGCGCGCTCCACGTAAATCGTCGCGGCGATTTTTAGCAGCTTGGGAGTTTCCTGCCAGGTGTCGATGAGGATGGCCACCGCGTGCGGCACCTCCTGCTGCGTGTGATGCAGGACTTTCTCGCGAATGATCTCGGCGGCGAGGAAACGCTCGGGCTGGTCGGTTAAATAATCGTCGGGATACTGGGCGGGACCTGCGGGGAGACGCTGGATGATCTCCTGTTGCAGGATATCCAGGCCGCTGCCTTTTCTGGCGGAGACGGGAACGTAGGCCGCGAAGTCATGGAGTGCCCGGTAGTGCTCGATTACTCCCAGAACGCGTGGTTTCTTCTCCAGCCAATCGATTTTGTTGATGACAGCGATGACCGGCGCCTGAATCTTGCGCGCCAGGTCCACGGCTTCCTTGTCTTCTTCCGTGAACGGAGCCAGTGCGTCGATGACGAACAACGCCACGTCGGGAGCTTCAGAGGCTGCGCGCACGGATTCCATCATGCGCCGGTTGAGCAGCGTGTTCGACTTATGGATTCCCGGCGTGTCCAGGAACACGATCTGCGCCTGCGGCAGCGTGAGCACACCCTGGATCTGCGTTCGGGTTGTCTGCGGCTTGGCAGCGACCGCGGCCAGCTTGGTTCCCAGCAGTGCATTCAATAACGTGGATTTCCCGGCGTTCGGGCGGCCCAGAATGGCGACGAATCCCGTACGGTGCTTTGGTTTTCTCATTTATTTGGAAGCGGCTCTGCTGACGCGGACCTGATCCACGCGGACCTGGTTGGCGGCCAAAACCTTGATGGTAATGCCGTCGCGTTCAGCTTGTTCGCCCGGTTCGGGGACGTGCCCCAGCCATTCGGTGATCAAGCCGCCGACGGTGGTGGACTCGGTGTCTTCCTGAGAACGGTAGCCAGCCAAATCTTCCAGGCGGCTGATATCGAAGCTGCCGGAGACGATGTAGCTGCCGTCGGGCTGCGCGCTAAAATCGCGTTCCGGCTCGTGCTCGTCGTGGATCTCGCCCAGGATCTCTTCCACCATGTCTTCCATGGTCACGATGCCGGCGGTCGCCCCGTATTCATCCACCACCACGGCCATGTGAGCGCCTTCTTCCTGCATGTCGCGTAACAGGTCGTTGACGGGCTTGGTTTCCGGCACCGCGCGGATGGGACGCAGAATATCGCGCACCTTGCGCTGCGCCCGCTCGTTGTCATCCAGCTCAAACATGTCGCGCACGTGGACGAAACCGGTGATCTGATCGATGGTGTCTTCAAACGCCGGGATACGGGAATACTGTTCGTGAATCGCTAACTCGCGCAACTCTTCCAGCGGAGCTTCTTGCCGGATGGCGACCACGCGCGGCCGCGGCGTCATGATCTCGCGCACGGTCTTGTCGCCAAAGGCCACCACGGACTGGATCAGTTCGCGGTCCCCTTTTTCGATGAAGCCTTCTTCTTCGCCGGCCGTGATCAGCGCGTCGATGTGCTCTTCCGGCGTGGGGGCTTCGTCGGCGCTCGGATGATCGCCCAGATCAAAGAGCGATTGCAGGAAGCCGAGAATCCAGGTAAGCGGTTTCATCAGCAGCGCGAGCAGCCGGTAGAGCGGGATCAGCGCGACCAACGCATGGCCGCTGGTTTTCCGGTAGACGACCTGCGGGATCACATAGGTGCCGAAGATCGCGAAAAACGTCACCAGGAGAATCGCCGCGGTCATCGCTTCGGCGTCACTCGCGTTTTGCGCGGTTACCGCCAGTGTCAGGCAGCCAATCGCCGCCAGGCCGATATGCTTGATCAAGGAGAACGTGAGCGCGCCGGTTTCCGTTTCCATTCCCAGGCGGGCTTCCAGCGTGGCTTTGAAGAACTCCAACGACGGCAGTTCCCGGGGGCGGATGCGGAGCGATTCCAGATACAAGACCTGGATGATGGACGCCAGTGTGACCACCGCGGCGGTCAGCAGATCGGCAATGAGCAGCGCCAGGGTCATGACGCGGCCCTCTCAATCAGTCCGCCGGATAGTCCCAGGCGTTTGCGCCAGCGGGCCTCGGCGCGCGCCATTTCGCCCGAATCGGACTCGTGGTCCAGGCCGGCCAGATGCAGCGCTCCATGCAGCATCAGAATCCGCAGTTCGTCGTCGATCGAGTGTCCGTGTTCGGCGGCTTGCGCTTTGGCGCGATCGGCCGAGATCGCCAGATCTCCCGCGAATCCGTTACTTGGGCGGGAGGGAAACGACAAGACATCCGTCGCGGAATTCTTACCGCGGAACTGCTTGTTGAGGCGCCGGAGCTCGGCGTCGCCGCTAATCAGGCAGGATAGCGCTCTGCCCCGCATGACTCTAGTGGAGAGTTCTCCCAGGAAGAGACGCAGTTCTTCCCGGCGGATTCTCCGCGAGGTGCGAAATAGCAAAGACATGTCGCTGGGGGACATGGGTGCGCCGATCAGGCGGCCGTTTCCGGGTTTACCGCTGGCTCCCGTGCGGTCTCCGCCAGCCCGGATTCATTGAGTTTGAGCGACATCTGCCGGTTGGCGCCGGTCACTTCGTTATAGCGCTCATAAGCGCGCACGATCTTCTGTACCAGATTGTGGCGCACTACGTCGCGCTCGCTGAATTGCACAAAGCTGATGCCCTCCACGCCGCGCAAAACGTCTGTCACTTCCACCAGGCCGCTGCGCAACCCGCCCGGCAGGTCGATCTGCGTGATGTCCCCGGTAACTACCATTTTGGAGTTGAACCCCTGGCGGGTCAGGATCATTTTCATTTGTTCGGGCGAGGTGTTCTGCGCCTCGTCCATGATGATAAACGCATCGTTGAGCGTGCGGCCGCGCATGAATGCCAGAGGAGCGACCTCAATGGTGTTGCGCTCCAGGAGCTTTTCGACCTTTTCCGCCTCGATCATCTCGTAAAGCGCGTCATAGAGCGGACGGAGGTAGGGGTCCACCTTTTCCTGCAACGTTCCCGGCAGAAACCCGAGCCGCTCGCCGGCTTCCACCGCGGGGCGCGTGAGAATGATACGGCTGACGCGCTTCGATAGCAGTGCCGCCACCGCCATCGCGACGGCCAGATACGTTTTGCCGGTTCCCGCCGGCCCGATGCCAAAAACCAGATCGTGGTGCTCGATAGCATCCACGTAGCGGCTCTGGTTGATGGTCTTCGGGCTGATGACTTTCTTGCCAAAGCTGCGCTGCTTGCCGCTTTCCACCAGCCGCCGGAGGCTGGCTTCCGGGTCGGCCGTCACCACGCGCAATAGCCCGTTGAGGTCGCCGTTGTTGAATACGTGGCCGTCCGCTACCAGGCTTACGTAATCATTCAGGATGCACGCGGCGCGCGCCACCGCAGGATCGTCGCCTTCAATTTCCAGTGAATCGTCCAGCAGCCGGGCGCGGACATTGAGGCCGGACTCCAGGAGGCGGATATTCTCGTCGCGGGTCCCGAACAGGGATTCGATACCACGGCTGATTTTTACGCTGAACTTCATTCGAACGCAGGGTAGGAGTACTGCGGGGAGCCGGACATCCGCAGTCGCGGAGGCAGGAGCAACATCTAGCCTCAGCATATCAGAAATGCGCGGAAATAGTGCGGAAGCATCGCACCGTGTGCTATTCTGAAAATCGCCGATCGGGCATAGCGGGGACGTAGTTCAGTTGGTTAGAACGCCGGCCTGTCACGTCGGAGGTCGCGGGTTCGAACCCCGTCGTCCCCGCCATTTTCGATCCCCTTACCCCGCCGCCGTTTTCGCGATCGCGCCGGCTTCTTTGAGGTTGGCTGCATTCCAGCAGTGCTCCATGACCTGCTTTGCCCGCGCCACCGGCAGGACGCCATCGGCTAGACCCAGGAATTTCGTCTCTAAGGCGCGATCGCTCATGGGATTCCGCACGCTACCCAACGCGTGTTCAACGAATTTTTCGAGCCTCCGGCCGTCCTGGAGCAGAATCACTACGCGAGCCTGATCCCCCTTGAGCGAAGCATCCAGGGTAGCGGTAACCTTGCCGCGCAGCGCCACGGTTTCCGGTGCGCGCGCTGCTCTGTCGCTAAACTGGGCCTCGCCGCCGGCGCCTTCGGTGATGCCCACCGCGGCGGCGTGATACACGCTGAACTTGCTTTCCAGTCCTGTTTGCGGGGACTTCTTGTCCGTCAACTCCAACACCAGGCGGTGGACGCGCAAGTCAATCTTGGCGATCTGATCGGCTTTCAGTTTGTATTCATTGCGCAGTTGAATGCAGCCATCGATGACCGGATGAACTACCAGACCGCTGGCGAATGGCTTGTAGCTGTTTTCACTGAGCAAGTAGCTCTTGCCGAGTTTCGTCTGGATGTCTTTGTAATCGTGCTGCGTGCTGACGACGTTCGCCCAACCGGACTTGGCTTCTATGCCCTGCCCGGAACTCGTGTAATTTTTGGAGGCCAGCAGTGCCGCGGTGAGTCCGTTCTGCGCGGCGCGCCCGGGGTGAAAGCTCTTGGTCATGCTCCCGAACATCTCCCGCAGGCCCACCGGCTGAGCCGCGGCGAGCCCCAGCGCCCAGACCATCTGCTGTTCGGACAGTTTCAGCAGCCGCCCAGCCGCGGCCGCGGCTCCGAAGACGCCGGTGGTGCCGGTGATGTGCCAGCCGATATCGTAGTGCGCGGGGTGAACGGCCGCTCCCAGGCGGCATTCTACTTCAATGCCCAGCACCATCGCGTTGAGAAAGTCGCGGCCGGACACGGGAATATGTTCTGATAACGCCAGAATGGCAGGAACCACCGAGGCCGCCGGATGGATCGCCGTCGCCATGTGCGTGTCGTCAAAGTCCAGGACGTGCGAACTGATCCCGTTGATGAGCGCCGCATGCAAGATATCCGCCCGTTCCTTGCGGCCTAAGATGGTTGCCTGCGCCGGGCCAAAGAAGGGGGCGAGCGCGGAAATCGCGATCGGAACGGTTTCGTTCTGAGATCCCCCGATGGCGCAACCAACCCAGTTCAGGAGCGTCCGCGCGGCTTCCCTGCGGACCGCCGCTGGAATATCGGCAAACTGCCCGCCGACCGCGTAACGGGCCAGCAGGCGAGTCACCGGAGGCGGCGGAGCTTCAGTCTTTGCCGTATCCGCGGGGGCAGCCAGTGCCACCGCTCCTCCCGCCAGGGAATAGCCAAGAAAACTTCTGCGCCCGATGTCGCCCATGGTCACCTCCTTGCCGCCGACGGTCACTATATCACGGTCGGGCCAAATGGCATATGAAGGCTTGACACTCTGCTTCCCTCGGCAATATACTCTACCTACAGGTTTTATCTTCTAGACAGGGAGTGTCCCGCTATGATTCGCCTACGATTACTTCTGGCTTTTGCCGCTTTTTCTTGCTTGTTGTTTGGCCAGGGAGGCACCGGATCCATCACCGGCTCCGTAACGGATTCGTCGGGCGCCGCCGTGCCCGGGGCCACTGTAACCGCGACCAATCAGGGTAACGGCTTCAAGCGCGAAGTGACGGTTACCGGCGCGGGCGAGTATTCGCTCGCTGGCCTGACACCGGGCGTTTACACGCTCGCGGCGACGGAACCGCAGTTTAAAACGTTTTCGGTGAAGGACCTCAAGCTGGAGGTCGGTCAGGTTGCCCGTGTTGAAGCCCGCCTGGAAGTGGGCGCGGTTACCGAAGTGATCGAAGTGACCAGCCAGACGGCGTTGCTGCAAACCGAACAATCCTCGGTCGGCGCCGTGGTTGATCAGCAAAAGATCGTGGACTTCCCGCTGAACGGCCGTAACTTTGTTCAGTTGGGCCTGTTGCTCCCCGGCGTAAACGAAGGCGACGGCGGAGTGGCCAATGGCACTGGCAACGTCCCGGGCGGTGGCATTTCGATCTCCGGTCTGCGCCCCGAGCAGAACAGCTTCCTGCTGGATGGCACGATCAATACCGATCAGTATCAGAACATCCTTGTTATCCGCCCCTCGGTCGACGCCATCCAGGAATTTAAGATCCAGACCAGCAGCTATGCCGCCGAATTTGGCAAGGGCGCCGGCGGCCAGATCAACCTGGTCACCCGCAGCGGAACCAATACGCTCCATGGAACGCTGTTTGAATTCAACCGCAATAATGCGCTCCAGGCGCGTAATTTTTTCGATCGCAACCCGGCGTTTCGGACCAGCGACGGCCGCTTCAAGGCGCCACCGTTCAATCAGAACCAGTTCGGTTTGACTTTGGGCGGCCCGGTAGTCGTCCCTAAATGGTACAACGGCAAGGACAAAACCTTCTTCTTCGTGAACTACGAAGGTCAACGCCTGCGCCGCGGAAACACGACGCTGACCGCAGTCCCCACGCCGGACATGAAGCGCGGTGATTTCTCGAGCTTCCTGGGTCCAAATGTTGGCACGAGCGCCGGCCAGCCGGTCAGGCGGAATGCGATTTACGACCCGTATACATCTACGCTGGCCGGTAACACTTACCTCCGCGTGCCGTTCCCCAACAACATCATCCCGGTAAGCCGTATGGATCCAGCGGCCGTAAGGGCGCTCGCGCTCCCAGGGTTGATACCCAATCCCAATATCCCGGGCACCCGCGCCGCCAATGGCAATCCCGTGCAGAACTTCTTCGATGGCCGGACCGTGCGCAATGACTACGATTTGTTCAGCGTACGCGCGGACCATCAGTTTTCGGCCAAAGATACGTTGATGGCCCGCTATAGCCTGACGGATACGAACGGGTTTATCCCGAACACGTTTCCCGGTTACGGAAGTGTGGACAATCAGCGGACCATGGCCGGCACTTTAGCCTACACCAGAATTTTCGGCCCCACCGCGGTCAACGAACTCAGATTTGGGTATCTGCGCTATGCCGAATACTTGGCCTCCGAGAACACGGTTATGGGACGGGATGTCGTGAAGCTGCTCGGGATTAGCGGTCTGGACTTTGCCAGCACGCCAGGCCTGGTCGGCGCTCCGCAGATCACGATCGGTGGATTCGGAAATATCGGCGATGGCGACGGGCCCTTCCGTCCGCGCAACAACACATTTCAGCTCATAGATCAGTTCTCCTTCCATCGCGGCCGCCACTCCATCAAGTTCGGCGGCGAGATCCGCAGGGTCCGCATGGCCATTACGCGCGCCAATACGCTGCGCGGGAACTTTGGCTTCGGCAACACCAATTGGACCGGTTTGCAGGGATTCGCCAATACCGGAAATACCTTCGCCAGCTTCCTGCTGGGCTTGGAACAGCAGAAGGGCCGCCGCGTCAGCGGATTCTTCCAGGACTTGCGCTCCACCGAATATGCCGGCTTTATCCAGGATGATTGGAAAGTCAATTCCAAGTTGACCATCAACATGGGCGTGCGCTACATGTTCTACACCCCGCCGGTGGAAACCCGGGACCGCATTTCAACCACGGTATACCCGTTTGGACGTCCGACGAATTATAACGAGGGGGCGCTCAACTTTCTGGTCCCTGGAAATCAACGGTTGGCGCCAAACTGGGGGCGCGCGGGCATCGAGTTGCCTCGCTCGCTGTACCCGGCCGACAAAAAGAATTTTGGGCCGCGCTTTGGTTTTGCCTACAATCCCGTCAACAAGACCGTGATCCGCGGCGGTTATGGAATCTTCTATGACACCGTACCCGGCTTCATCACCCAGGATACGTTAGAGAACCTTCCCAACCTGAAGGAAGATCAGCAGAGCCTGAGTTTGTACCACGATGGGCCGCCGCCCAACGAGGGCTTCATCGGATTCCGTATTGCCAATCCGGGTCCTGGCCAATTCTTTCCCGGCCCCAACGACGTGTCGCCCAATTTCAAGAACGCCTACGTGCAGCAGTGGAATTTCGGCATTGAGCGCGAATTGCCCGGTAACATCCTCCTGGAAGTTGCTTATGTCGGCAACAAGGGCACCCGTCTCAACCGCCGCGAGAACAGCAATAGTGCCGAGCCCAATGGACCGTCCGCTGTAGTCCAACTGTCTGCGATTCCCGCGCAGCCGATTAACCCGGTTACCGGGCAACGCTTCTATCCGGATGATCCGATTGCCAACGCGGCCGTCCGCCCGCGCCTCCGCCGGCTGGTCCCGTATGCCATTAACAAGTGGGAGAATAATGCGTTCTATCTGGTGGACAATATCTTCCAGACCACCAGCAGCGCGTTTTCCAACTACAATGCCGCGCAATTCCGCCTGGAAAAGAGATCTTCCAAGGGCTTGAGCTGGATCATGTCCTATAGCTTCTCCAAGGCCCTTTCCGATTCCACCGGATTTACGGGCGGCGGCTCCTTTGATACGGGCAGTCGTATCCAGGACACCTTTAATAAGAAAGCGGATAAGGGCCTGGCGAGCATCGATCACCGGCAGCGCTTGAGCATCGCGTCGATTTACGAACTGCCCTTCGGGCCCGGCAAGCCGTTCCTCTCCGGCGGATCGAAAGTAGTGGGCAAGGTTGTGGGCGGCTGGGTCCTGAACGGGATCTACACCTATCAGACCGGCTTGCCCATGACGGTCAAGTTCAACGGCGACGCTTTCGGTAGCGGAACGGACAACGCGCGACCGGATATGGTGTGCAACCCGAACCTGGATGGCGATCAGCGCACGGTGAACCGCTTCTTCGACACGAACTGCTTCCGGATTCAGAGCCCGATTCGTTACGGAAATTCGGGGCGGGGTGTCGTCACCGGGCCCGTCGTGAACAACTTTGATGTCGGCGTTCTGAAGAATACTTCCTTCGGCGAGCGCTTCAACACGCAGCTTCGTGTGGAGTTCTTCAACCTCCTGAACCATGCGCAGTGGCTGCCGCCCAACCGCTTCATAGACCAGGGGGCCTTCGGCGTGATCAGCTCGGCCAAAGACCCGCGCATCATCCAGTTCGGATTGAAGATCCTGTTCTAGGCTGGTGCAGCGGGCGGGGCGTCAAAGCGCCCCGCTCATGTTTAAGCCGTTGCTCCCACAATGGCGCGCTTCACTAGATTCCTCATGAGCGGAATCTTATACTCATTGTGCGCCAGCGGCTCGGCGCCTTGAATCGCGAGTTCACCGGCCAGCTTAGCGGTTTCTTCGTTGTGAGCCTTGCCGGCGATGGCGGCTTCCGCGGAGCGTACCCGCAGCGGACGCGCAGCGACCGCATTGACCACAATGCGCGAGCTCTCGATCTTGCCTCCGGAGACGCGCAGGACCGCCGCCACGTTGACGATCGGGAAGTCCCACACCTGCCGCTCGCGGACCTTTTCGAAATAGAACTGCGCGCCGGCCCAGGTGGCCGGGATGCGGATTGCCGTCAGTAGATCGCCGGGCCGCAGCACGGTCATGCGCATAATGTCGATAGCCGGGCCAACGAAGAAGTCCTCGGCGTCGAGCACCCGTTCGCCCTTCGACGAGCGGATTACCATCTTGGCGTCCAGCGCGATCAAGGCCGGCGCCGTGTCCGACGGATTCACCGCCACGCAGCGGTTGGCGTCGAAAATGGCATGCTCGCGATTGATCGCCGTGGGCGTATCGGCATAGCAGGTGTTGCCACCCGCCCGGTAGCACGACCAGCCGTTGCGGTAATACCAGCAGCGCGTGTCCTGTGACACATTGCCACCCAGCGTGCCTTGGTTGCGAATCTGCGGCGAGGCGACGAGTTCGGCGGCCTGCGCGAGAATCCGGAACTTCTGGCGGACGGTTTCATTCTCGACCACATCGATGAGCGGCGTCGTGGCGCCGATCTCGATGCCGCCATCGGCGGTGATCTTGATGCCCCGCAATTCCTGGACGCCGCTCAGATCAACGACCACCGAGGGGCGCTTGTTGCGGTCCTTCAACCAGTCGAACGTGTCGAGGCCTCCGGCCATCACCCAGGCTTCTTTCTCGTATTGATCGAGCAGGGCCAGTGCGTCGGCAATTGTCGCCGGTTGAAACAACTCAAAAGCGGGCATTACATCGTGGAGTATCGCCATATGTGTCTCCTATACGTTCGCAGTGAGTCCGCGGTCGACCCGCTTCTTGGCCTCGAAGGAGGCGATGATCATATCGGGGCTCACCGGCGTGCGGCGCAGGTATTCGTCGCCCAGCGCGGCGGCCAAAGCACAACGAATGGTGGCGGCACCCGCGCCGACTGCCGCCTCGGCAATTCCCTTGGCGCCCACCGGCGTCTGCGGATCGGGTAGATTCACGGCATCCCACGCCATCTTCTCCGGAATATCGAGCATCGTGGGCGGGCGGCTATAGTGAAAGCGTTTGGCGAGCGCAACGCCGTATTTCTTGTCGTACACCCACTTCTGGCTGCGTGTGTAGCCGATCCCTTGTATCGCGCCTCCGTGCAATTGCCCTTCCAGGCCGCGTGGATTCACGACCGTGCCGCAGTCGGCGACACACAGATAGTCGAGGATTTTGTACTCGCCGGTTTCGACATCCACTTCGATTTCGGCGAAGCTGGCCACAAAAGACTGGTTGCTGCCTTTGCGGCCGTAGTTATCCTTGGCCGCGCCCATCAATCCGGTACCGGCGATGGCGGCGGCTGAGTCTTTAGTTACGGCGTTCAGATCTTTCGCCACTTCGTGGCCGTCGAATTTGCCGCCCAGAGCAATGGCGCGCTTGGCGGCCTGCGCGTAGCTCATGCCCTGGCCCGGATTGCCCTTGCGGAAAACACGCTCGTTGCCGATCGTGTAATCCTCGGGTTTGCCGCCCAGGTCCCTGGCCGCGATCTCTTGCAGCTTCGCCTTGGCGTTCAGGGCCGCCGCGTGATTGGCGCGGGAAGTGGCGTGAATGGTCTGGCTGCCGCCCTGGCGCGAACTCCAGGGCAGGTTCTGGCTGGTATCGCCCCAGATGACTTCGCACTTCTCCCAAGGCATGTCCAGCATCTCCGCCGCGACGCGCGCCGTATCGTACACCGATAGCGTCCCAATGTTGCCGACGCCGGAATAAATGTAGAGTTTTCCGTCGGGCCGGATCGTGATCATGCCGTCGAATCCGATGGTGCCCGCCGAGAAATTGGCCAGCGACACGCCCACCCCGGTGACTTTGCTGCCGTGCCGTTCCCCGTTGCGCTTCTTGCGCTCTTCCCATTTGAATTGCGCCGCGCCCTTCTCCAGCGCCTCGCGGGCGAACGCGCTGGTGAACGTGGTTCGCTTTCCTTTTTTATCCGGAGCGCCGTATTCCATGCCGCCGGTGGGCGCGTTGATCTTGCGGATCTGCACTTCGTCGATCCCGAGTTTGCGCGCCGCCTGGCTGAGCAGCGGCTCGAACATCACGTTGGATTGCGTGCCGCCGGGACCGCGCTGTGGGCCATGCGGCGGCGTGTTGGTGAGTACGCACGTGCCGCGGAACCGCATGTTCAGCGGAGTGTAGTTCGCCGACGCCACCACGGCACAGGTGTTGTAGTCGCCGCCGCGCGCCTGGGGTCCGTTGGCCTGCACCACGAACATATCGATCGCGGTGATGCGGCCGTCCTTGCGGAAACCCATCTTCACGCGCATGTGCAAGCCGGCGCGCGAACGGCCGATGAAGTGATCCTCTTCGCGCGTGATACGCATCATGACCGGCCGGCCGGTCTTCTTGGCCAGCAGCGCCGGAATCGCGGTATGCATGTGCGTTTCCGGATTCTTGCCGCCGAAACCGCCGCCCACGTAGGCGCCCAGAAGTACGGTATTCTTTCGATCGGCGCCGGACCACCGGCCCACCGATTGCGCCACGTGCGCGGTCGATTGCGCCGAGCAATGCAGGAACAGCTTGCCGTTCTGCCAGTACGCCATGGAACTGCGCGGCTCCATGCACTGGTGCGAAGCCGCCTGGCACATCACGGTTTCGTCGATAATGAGGTCGGCTTGCTTGAGGCCTTCCTCTACGTTGCCGACCTCCCACATATCCGGCGCCTCGCGCATGGGCAAACGGCCGGCCTCGACTTCTTTCCAATCCTCATCCGTCCACTTAAGAGTCTTGGCCACCGCGCCGTAGTAAACGTTGCCCTCGCTGCGCGCGTTCGGTCCGCCGGGGCGCAGGCTGTCGAGCGGATCGACCACGAACGGCAGCGGCTGCAAATCCACTTTGATGCGCTCGATGGCCTCGGCGGCGGTCAACTCGTCCACGGCGGCCACGGCAAGAATCGGTTGGCCCTGAAACACGGGCTCGTTGGTCAGGCCCAGTTCAGCCTTGATGGGGAATCCGCGGCCTCCCTTGGAATCGGGGCCTTCTTCTTCCGCGGCGGCGTTGCCGCGGGCCAGCGGCGCCACGTCAATCAATTCATCGGCGGTAAGAACCGCGTACACGCCCGGCATTTTGAGCGCTTCGGTCGCGTCGATCTTGCGGACTTTGGCGTGCGGCATCGGGCTGGTGAACAACTTCACGAACAGCATGCCTTCGGCGCGGTAGTCCTCGGCGTACTTGGACCGCCCGGTCACCTTGGCGATCATATCCGGCGTCTGATAGTTTTTTCCGATCAGTTTTACAGACATCTTAGGCCCTCCTCATCAATTCGCCGGCATGCATCATCGCGTCGAGGATCTTGTTGTAGTCGGCACAGCGGCACAGGTTGCCGGAGATTCCGTGCGCCAATTCGGCGCGCGTCGGAGAGGGCTTTTTCGCGAGAAACCCCGCCGTCGCCATAATGAATCCGGACATGCAGAACGCGCACTGGAAGGCTTGTCCTTCGGCCACCGCCTGCTGCACCGGGTGTAGTTTGCCGTCGGGAGCGGCCAGCCCTTCGATGGTGGTGATCTTGGCGTTGCGCACGGTGTGGGTCAGCACGGAGCACGAATAACGCGGCACGCCATCGACCAGCACCGTGCACGCGCCGCACTCGGAGCGGTCGCAGCCCAGCTTGGTGCCCGTCAGGTTCAGCTTGTAGCGCAGCGTCATGGCCAGGGTTTCCTGCTTCATGACGTCGACGTGGCGCGGCTGGCCGTTCACGCTGATCGTGATCAGCCGTTCCACCGAGCCCGGCAGCGGCCCGCGGCCCAACACGGTCTGGCCATTGCGGAGAAGATACGCCGCGCCAGAGACGGTGACGCCGGCGGCAATCACCCCTTGAATCATCTGCCGCCGCGTGACAGCCCGCGGGGCGTTCGGGGGTGTCGGTTCCATTCCCTTCGCGTCCATATCGAGTGCTCCTTTCAGGAACTTGCTGCTTACTTCGCCCGGGCCGCGCCGGCCTTTTTCTCTTCCGCGCGCGCGCCGGTCAGAATCCCGTACATATCAATATTGTCTTCGTGGCAGGCGTATTCGTAAACCGGCCCGGCCGTATGCCAGGGGATGGACGCCGACCAGGGTTTAGTCCAGGTCTCCGGATCGCTTACGGTGAAAGTGTAATCGATCTTGTCATCGGCCGCACGCGTCAACTTTTCGACGAGCTTCAGGTTCCGCGTGGCGCCCTGGAACGCCGTCTCATCGTTGAAATTGGTGGTCTCGACGACGAGAGTATCGCCTTCCCAGTGCCCGCGCGCGTCGCCAAACCACTGGCGGACGCTGCCATCGAGATGCGGCTGCTTTCCGATGGGGATCACGCGCGTTTCGTGGATGGCCTCGTGAAAGATCGCCACGTAGCCCGGGCCCTGCACGATCTCGTAGCTGTTGCCGTAGGCCGCGGGAATCCTGGGCAGCGCATCGCGGATGATGCAGCGTGTGCGGATTTCCATGTCCTCCGGACCGTCGTAAGGACCGTTATTGCGGGCGCGCGCAAAATCCTTTTTGAGTTGCGCCTGCCGCTTTTCGCCCTGCGGCGTGGTGGGGGGCATCTTTCCGTTGGGCGGATCGACAATCAGCGACGTCCGGCCATCGGTCCAGGAGGCGTCGTAATAAGAGCCGCCCTCGTCCTTGGCGCGCTTCTTCTCTTCGTCGTTGCGCTCCTGCGTGGTCATGAACTCCCGGCCCGCGTACTTATCGGGACGTTCCAGCGGCGTCAGGTTGGAGTTGGACCAGGAGCCCTGCAAATCCGGATCGCCCCAGGGGGTCCGCCATTTCTTGGCGGAGGGCTTGGCGGAAGCAGGAGCCGCCGCCTTGGTCCCGGCTTTCGTTTGAGCGATTGCGGGCGCTGCCAACAGCGCGGCGGCAAGCAACGCTACAGAGACTCGGCAACACATCGGGAACCTCCTCATTTCTTCTTCCGCAGGTGCCCGTAGATGAATTCTTCCGAGAAGGGCACGCACTTGAATTCCATGAACTGGGCGTTCTTTTCCTGGCGACGGTACAGCGGAAAACTGATCTTCCAGGGCCGCGTGAACACCTTCGAATCCTCGATGGTGGCTTCGTACTGCATTACATCCGCGCTCGCCGGCGTATAGCGCTCGATCACGTGAAGCGCCTCGCTGTGAAAATTTCCGGCGCGGTCAAACCACGTGCGGTCGTTGAAGCCGGTCACGTCGACCACCAGCGTGTCACCCTCCCAGCGTCCCTGCGACCAGCCCATGTAGCTGTCGACCGGCGCCTCGCCAACTTTTTCGAGCGGAATTACACGGCTCGCATTGGCATACTCGTAGGCGATCATTACCTTCTTGTTGCCTTGGACGATCTGGAACGGCAGCGGCATGTAGGTCGCGCGCGGCACGCCGGGGAGGTAGCACTTGGCTTCAGGATCCAGAGGAATCTCCCGGAAATCGTCGTACTTCACACGCTGGAACCGCTTTTCGTAGTTCTCTTTCTTCTTGGCCGCCGCCCACGGCTGATAGGGAATCACGTTGCCTTCCACAACGCCCGGTCCCGCCGGCTGCGCAAACATCGCGCCGTATTCAGGAGGCCCGGGCTTGGCTTCATGCGCTTGCAGGTCCCAGTTCGCTTCGTTCATCGACTGCCACAGGCCGTTGATGTTGGGGTTGTTCGTCCCCGGCAAACGCGGCGCCTTGTAGACTGGCGAAGACGGCGTCTGGCCCGCGGCCGAAAGGCCCATGAGCGCACCCACCAGAGCCGCGGCCCAAACCTGGGACGGAATGCCCATCTACTTCTCCTCTTTGTTCTCTCCGGACGAAGCCAGGAACAGCTTCTTGCCATCCGGCAGCGTAAGGCTCTGACCGTTGGCGCGATTGGTACCGTCCTTGGCCTGGAACGCGTCGACCATGATCTCGGTTCCCGGCGGCAATGACGCCTTCGTGAAGCCGCGCCGGAGCAGCGCGTTGGGACTGCCGCCTTCCACCATCCAACTGGTGACCGTACCGTCCGCGTTCTTCACGTCGATATGCACCCAGGCGTGCGGATTGACCCAGTCCATTTTCTTTACGGTTCCCCGCAGCTTCAGGGGCTTGTTGGCGTCGAATTCCGCCGCAAACGCGTGATGTCCCCACGCGGGCAATGAGGCTAGCAGCGAACCGGAAACGACCACGAAGACGGCCAGGCTGGTTCTCGTAAAATCTCCTTCCGGACGCGATCCATGAGTTACACATTATCACTATTACTACCTGTTGGCGCGGGGGCGCGGGCATGCTACGATTGAACCCGAAAATGCGATTCTTATTCTGGCCGTTTCTCTTACTTTCCTGCACGTTCGCGTTCGCTCAAAATTCGGATGCCGGACGGAACCAGTTTGAATCGCACTGCGTGGGCTGCCATGGCACGGGCGGCAACGGCGGCGAACTCGGACCGGCGATCGTCGGGCGCGTGCCCAATTTTACGGACGCGGAGCTCGACACGCTGATCCACACCGGTCTGCCGAACTCGGGCATGCCCGCGAATCTCTTAAATGAGCAAGACACCCGCGCGCTGGTGGCGTATCTCAGGTCTCTGAAGCCAGCCGATGAAGCCGGTCCGCGGCGGGCCACGGTCACTTTGACCGATCGCCGCACGCTCGAAGGCCTGGTGCTGAATCAAACCGCGCAGGACATGCAGTTATTAACCAACGACCAACTGACCAACGACCAGCGCGTTCACCTGCTGCGCAAGAACGGCGCCGTCTACCGCGAAGTCACCAGCCAGACCGACTGGCCCACCTACAACGGCAAGGTCACCGGCAGCCGCAACAGCTCGCTCACACAAATCAATAAATCCAATGTGGCCCGGGTGGCTCCCAAATGGATCTTCAGCCTGCCCAACACGGCTCCGCTCGAAGGAACACCGGTGGTGGTCGAAGGCATGATGTACATGACCAGCGCCAACGAATGTTACGCTCTCGACGCGGGAACCGGCCGCCAGATCTGGCACTACCAGCGCCGCCGCACGCGCGGCCTGATCGGCAACGCGGCCGGAGGCATCAACCGCGGCGTGGCCATCGCGGGCGACCGACTGTTCATGGACACGGACAACGCCCACGTCATCGCGTTGAACCGCTTCACTGGCAAGCTTTTGTGGGACACCGAAATGGCCGATTGGCGCGTGAACTACAACGCCACTTCCGCGCCTTTGGTGGTTGGTAACTTGGTCGTGACCGGAGTCTCCGGCGGCGACGAGGGCGCGCGCGGATTCCTCGCGGCTTTCGATCAGGCCACCGGCAAGGAAGTCTGGCGCTTCTGGACCGTGCCCCAGCCCGGCGAGCCCGGCGCGGAAACCTGGAAGGGCACCGACATCAACCATCCCAGCGCGGCCACCTGGTTCACCGGCACTTACGATCCGCAGCTTGACACTGTTTACTGGCCCACCGGCAACCCCGGTGCCGATCTCAACGGCGACCAGCGCGGCGGCGACAACCTGTATTCCAGCAGCATCGTGGCGCTGGAAGCCAAGACCGGCAAGCTCAAGTGGTATTTCCAGTACACTCCGCACAACGTGTGGGATTGGGATGCCCAACAGCCTCCGGTGCTGGTGGATACAACGTGGAACGGCCAGCCGCGCAAGCTGCTGTTGCACGCCAATCGCAACGGCTTTTTTTACGTGCTGGATCGCACCAACGGTAAGCTGCTGCTGGGCAAGCCGTTCGTCAAGAAGCTGACCTGGTCGAGCGGACTCGACGACAAGGGCCGTCCGATTGTGCTTCCCAACCAGGAGCCGACGGCGGCGGGCAACCGCATCTGTCCGTCGCTCGAAGGCGCGGCCAACTGGTTCTCGACCGCGTTCAATCCAGTGGCGCGCGTCTATTACGTGCAGACACTGGAGAGTTGCAGCGTCTTCACCAAGGCCGAGAAGGAATGGAAGGCGGGCGAAGGCTACTTTGGAGGCTCGTTCACGGGGGTCCCCGGCGAAGCGCGGCAGAAAGTTCTGCGCGCCATCCATATCGACGACGGCAGGATTATGTGGGAAGTTCCGCAGTCCGGCCACGGTGCGTCCTGGGGAGGCGTTCTGTTCACCGCCGGCGGCCTGGTGTTCTACTGCGACGACAGTGGAGCCTTCGCGGCCGTGGACGAGGCCACCGGCAAGCCGCTGTGGCAATTTCAGACCAGCGTGAACTGGAAGGCGTCGCCGATGACTTACATGTTCGACAACAAGCAATACGTCGCCGTGGCGGCGGGCTCGAATGTGATTGCGTTTGGGCTGCCGTGAGGAGTGCCGCCACACTTACGATGGGCAATCTAGAGTTATGACGGAGACGCGCCGCTTCACCTCCAAAGAACGAGATAGTGAGACTGGGCTGGACTTCTTCCAAGCTCGGTATATGTCAGCGGCACAGGGAAGGTTTACGACTGTCGATCCCTCAATGCTCAGCACGGTCATGAGCGATCCGCAAAGCTGGAATCGGTACTCATACGCATTAAACAACCCGCTACGCTATATCGATCCAAGTGGCGAGTGTTGGGTGGCGGCCCCTTCTGGTGTCGGCTCTTACGACGGGCAGAATCAAGCGCCTCCTGGACAGACCTGCGCTGATGCTGTCGCGACCAATAACGGGAAGGGTGTTACCGTATATGGATCCAATGGCGCGTCTGACATAACGAAGTACGCCGCGAATGGTAGTAACGTCGTCAATGTCGGTGCTCTTTCTGGGCATCACGACGCGAACTTCGAGAGCGTCCAGACGCCTGGGCGGGAAGAGAACTATCTCGGAAGTTCTCAAGCGGCAGCATTGTTCAACGTGGCCTTCGCCTAGCAGCCCGTGGTAAAAGTCGAGAAACATCTCCTAAGCATGTGACCGGTGAAATGTTTCAGACGTCATAGATAGTATGGCGATGGGCAAGAGCAAACCGAAGCAAGCGGCGCTGTTTTTCAGCGCCCAAGAGATCCCCAAGGCGG
>CAMAVI010000053.1 GCA_945861625.1 Candidatus Sulfopaludibacter sp. SbA3 | reverse complement strand
AGTAACACGTCTTGCAGTTTCATCATCCGCTCCGTTTCCGCCGCGGAGTATTGCTGGCTGGGGTCCACCCCTCAGCTTCCTCCGCCGCTTTTTCAAAGCGGACAGTTCATGTGTGAATTCAACCGGACAGATCACATACTAGCGACAGTCATCTCCGGCGGACCATCCCTTACTACTTTTTGGTGGTATATAATCGTGGCCCGGAGGAACGAATGAAATTTCCGGGAGGCGAAGTCGTTCTTATTGCCCTACTGGAGGATGCATTTGTGGTCGCCAAGAGGTTCGGCCAACGCTCACCGACTCGTGAGAACATAGCTCGGAACCAGGCGTGGGCGGCTTTGGGCGGAGCTCCTGGAGATTCTATTCATGCCGGCGGGGCTCCCATAACTATTTCAGGGTCGAGGACCCGGAGGCCTACGAGTTTGCCGACGACCATATGCAGATCATCGGCAGTAGGGTCAGCACGTGGTGGTGGGAGCACAAACCCAACGGCGCGCCTTACACACGGCAGCGTGTCGACAAGTACGTCACGATATCCGTTGAAGCAGTTGAGGTCTTCAACGCTGAAGTACACGTCCATACTTGGGGCACTACTGCAGGCGTCAGCTCATATAAGGCCGGTGCCTGGGAGAATTACTTCTCGCGACTCAAGAAGGGAGTAGCCGCTGGTATTAAGGGGCCTAACGATGTTCACGCGACGGCCATCGGCTGGTACATCGGCGGTGCTTTCGTCTTCATCGGAATAGCGCTCCGGATAGCGACTGCATCGAATTCGATGCCGACGCACCAAGTCCAGCCGGAAACCACCGTTGCTCTGAGTAGGCGCAACCCCGAGTCTAGCAGGCCGTGGCAGAAACCAGTCTATTGGGAATCGGCTTCGCACCGGGCGGAGCCATGATTCCTCGGCAAGTTTGCTCGGAGAAGCGCGTTGCCCAGCTTCGAGCCGCTCGGAACGCGCTTGCGACCGCGAATACGGCGCATAGCAGCGTAATTGCGGCGTTTTTCCTCCCCTGGGCTTGCCGCGCGGCTTGCCCCAACCGCTCAACTTTCGCAGCAATAGCCCGATGTTGAACGCCGCGGCCTGCACCAGCACTCGCTTCAACGCATTATCGGTGCCGCGCACATACAGGCGCCGCATCGCGCCGGTCTCATAGCAGTGCGCGAAGCTCCGCTCGCATAACTCGCCGCGCAGTTTCTGCAATCTCTTCGACCGCTCCGCGCGCACCCGCCGCCGATTCGCGTACACGCAACGTTGTTGTTCCGCTTTGCCCGCCCAGTGGCGATTGCCGCGCTCCGGCTCCGGCACATAACTGCGAATTTCGCGCTCTGCCAAGTTCACCAACACCGCGCCGCTGTGATAACCCTTGTCCATCACCACTTCTTCGATGCCCGACGGATGCGATTCCATTGCCTCGTGTTGCGCGGCGTCCAGCGTCTCCGTGTAACTCGTCGTGTCGCCGCGATCGGCCGGTTGCACCGTCACCGCGAGTAACGCGCCCGAGGCCAGATCCACTGCGTGCTCGGCCTTATACGCCAACTTCGTGCGCCCGTCCTTCATCTTCGTAATGCGCGCCGAAGGGTCATTCGGATTGGTCCAATCGTCATTCGACGCCTTCTTCTTGCGCTTGCGATCCAGCCGCGCCAACTGCTCTTTGGCGGGGTTTTCCAAGCCTTCGGCTGCGGCCAACTGCCGCAGATAGTCGTCGTAGCTCACGCCCGTGTCGCGCCGTACCAGACTCTTCATCGACGCGTTGGCCGCGAGCGTCGTGGCGTCGATACACACACTCTGCGCATCGGCCATCCCATGCTTGCGCAGAATCTTCAGCACCCACTTCATCACCGCTCCACGCGTGTGGACTGCATACAGCCGCCGCGTCCGCGACACCGTCGAATGATCCGGCGTTTGCTCGATCAAATCGTAGCCCAGAAACTTGCGGGTGCTGAAGCTGTCGGCGGCGCGCCACGCGTTGCCGCGTTCCGAATCGATGCCCTCAAAGTAACCCAGCATCTGCATCCGGAAGTACGTTCCCGGCGTTATCGACGGCCGGCCCGAGCTGCTCTTGTAATACTTCCGGCAGATCGCTTCGATGCGCTGGTCAAACTTCTCCGCGTTCAGAACCGTGTTCAGCCGCTCGTAAAAGACGTGTCCCGGAGTGGTGACAATCTCGCCAGACGCCACCCAAAGATCCTGCTGCTTCTCCCGATCCTTCTTGCGCCCCATGCCCATGCAAGAAAGACGTCTCAAACACAATGAAGGTCACATGTCTTGCAAGTGTTTTTACCACGGGCTGCTAAGATCCTCGGGATACCGAACGCTCCGCTGACGGCCGCACCGCCCATTGTTGCCGTGGCTCCACAAGCGTCACCTGTTCTCGCTACGAACCCGGGGCCGACCGATAACGGAACTGGAGGACAGGCGTCCGTGTTCGAGGGGGTCGTGGCGCATTATAGTCTTGACGGAACCACGCGCGATGTCAGCGGACATGAGAATCATGGCGTTCCCATCGGGAACTTCTTCTATTCGTCGACCGCAGTCCTCGGCCGCTCCGGAGACTTTGAAGGTTCGAGCTACATCGCCGTTGCGGACAGCCGGTTCCTAAAGCTTTCGCATTTCACGCTCGCCGCATGGGTGGGCGCCCACCGGTTCCGAAGGGGCAGTCGAATCCTTCAAAAGGGAACCAACTCATACTATTTATATCTCGATTCTGCGGGCAAGCCGGTCATCGGGTTTTCCGATGGTCCCAGAAAAGAGGACTTGATCGGTTCATCACCGCTCTCTGATACGCGCTGGGCCTTTGTCGCGGGCACCTATGACGGCGCACTTCTGCGGCTGTACGCCGACGGCTCACTCGTGGCGGAGCGGGATGCCTCGGGGTCGCCGAATCAGACCAATGAGCCCTTGTTCATCGGATGGAAACTCAACGGTGGGGAGGCGGACTACCTGGAAGGCTACCTTGACGAGGTCTGGATCTACGAGCGTGCGCTCTCTGCACAAGACATCGTGCGCCTGTACCGGATGGCGCCTTTTTCCAAGTAGCCAGCACATCGCACGGCCGAGGAACGATTCGCGACGGAGAATAGCGGTAGAAACTGGAGAGGAGGAAAGTTTCGGTGCGCACCAGTTGGGTGCCACCGCTCGCCCTTACAGACGGACAACGGTCTGCTCACGCTCTACCTGCGCAGCGGTCTCTGTTTCAGTAAAATCGGTTGTAGTCTGCAAGAATTCAATCCGGCATCATGCAGCCTCCTTTTTTATGGCGATATTGCAAGAAGCCCGCTGGAGTGTATAGAGAGAGGACAAACGCGACCGGCATTGAACTTGGTGAGACGATTTTTCACCTGAGTCCATGTTGCAAGTTCTTGCAAGCTGTTGAGTTCCGAGGGAGTCAACAGCTACGAATTCGACTACATTGCCCGATTTTGGCTGTAGACGATGAGTTGTCAACCCATTGAATATAAATGGTTTGCGGAGTTTCTCGTATCGCACGTTCCGATGCCTTGGGCGCAGGGGGTCGTGAGTTCGAATCTCGCCGCCCCGACCAAACCTTTTGTTTTCAGCGTCAGTGTGATCGATGAATGCGGCAGCGCGCGCCTGCTATTCAGACAGGTGCGTGGGGTGAGCTACCATTGCAAATCCTCGAAAACTGATCCAAATGAGACGCCGACTTCGCCGGCAGGTGGTATCGCGTAGTCACAGTTTTCGCTATAGCGGTAATTGATGCGTCGAACGGCGAGCGTCATTCGGTTCATTTTATTGGGCCGACGCGCGGGTTCGATTAGGCGACCTCCTGCCCTGATTGCAGGTGACCCTCATGAGTTTGATCTCGATGCAGGAGCGTATTCCTTTCTCCAGAGTGGGGAATCGGCGGTTTCATTTCACTTCGCCGCGATGCATCTGACTGCTGCCAAGGCGCGTTCACGGGCCGCGTCGTGATTGATGATTGGATTTGGGTATGTTCTTCCAAGCTCCACGCCAGACTTCGCGAGTATCGATGCTGGTGCCTTCCAGGGTCTGTGTATCCAATCGTCCGGTAGTCCCGACAACTCGGGAACCCAGTGGCGGACGTATTTGCCAGTGGGATCGAACTTCTCACCCTGAATGACCGGATTGAAGATTCTGAAATAGGGAGCCGCATCGGCGCCGCAGCCGGCGACCCATTGCCACCCCAATGTGTTGTTGGCCAGATCCGCATCGACCAGCGTGTCCCAGAACCAAGCAGCCCCTTCCTGCCAGCCAATCAACAGGTGTTTTACGAGGAATGAGGCGACTACCATTCGGACCCGGTTGTGCATCCAACCCGTATGCCACAGCTCACGCATTCCTGCATCAACAAGCGGATAACCAGTCTTGCCTTGCGTCCATGCTCGTAGCGTTCGCGGATCGGTCTTCCAAGGAAAAGCCGCAAACTGTGGTCGCAGCGCCTGCTCTGGGGATTCGGGGTGATGATACAGAAGTTGGTGGGCAAATTCGCGCCAGCCAATCTGCCGAAGATAGGCCTTGCACGCGGCCTGGCGGGCGATGTCCTCGTCATTCATCATGCCGAGGACCGCGCGCCAAACCTGTCCGGGACTAATTTCACCGAAGTGCAGGTGCGGTGAAAGCCGGGATGTTCCAGTAACTCCAGGCTTATCCCGGCCAACCGGATATTTTTGAATGGCTTCTTTCTGAAAGCGCTTCAGTTGACTCTTGGCTCCGGATTCGCCAGGCTGCCAAGTCTCACTAAGGCCGCCTGCCCAATCGACCGTCGGCTCTAGCCCGAGTTCTGAAAGCTCCAATGAGTGTGGCCAGTTTTCAGGCGAGCGAAGCTTCCTGGGCGCATCCTTGGAAGGAGGCGCTACAGGCTTGGTGAGACAGGCTCGCCAGAATGCAGTAAAGACGCGAAACGGCTGCCCGCTGCCATTTCTAATCGTCCACGGCTCAAACAGCAGATTGCCATTGAAGCTCTCCGCAGCGACAGTGCGATCTCGAAGCTGTGATTTTAACTGCCCGTCTCGGGCAACGGCGGCGGGTTCGTAACGGCGATTCCAAAATACGGCGGTTGCGGCCGATTCGGACAACAGATCATTGAATGCTTTGTCTGTTGGGCCGCGGCGAATGATCAAGCGCGAGCCACGTTTTTCGAGTTCCGCATTAAGCGCGGCAAGCGAGCGGCTCAGCCACCATTGCGAAGCCGCGCCCGGCCGCCAGGCACCTTCCTCCTCTGGCGTCCAGATAAACACCGGAATTACTGGACCGCCCCGATCGACTGCGGCGGCCAGGGCGGGATTGTCCGATAAGCGCAGATCCTGCCGGAACCAAACTAACGTTGGAGATTCGTTCAAGCCTCTTGCTTTACTATTCCCAGAAGGCGCCGCCGGTGGTCGTGCGATATCAGCGGCCATAAAGTGGCTTCACGCTTGGGTGGACGCTTTTCCAAAGTTGACGCACCAAAGGAACAAGCACTGCATAAAGGATGGCCAGAGCCACCGTTCCCAATAACAGCCATGCAAGAAGTGCGTGCATCGTGACCACCCACAAAGTGCGCACCGCGTGCCCCACACCTTCCCGGATCAGCGCCGTGACGCCGCCAAGCGAAATTGTCGAAGCGTCCTCCCGAAACATCCAGGCACCCAGCCGGTAGAAAGGAATCAGCAGGATGAACTGGAGGGGATAGACTACGCCATTCACTAATTGAATTGCAGGAAGATTCAATCGGAGTACGACGGCCGCCAGCGTGCACAAGAGCATCGTAGAGCCCAGCACCGGCGTGACGCCCAGAATGATTCCCAGTGCGATCGTAAGTGCAATCTTCTCCGCCGATACACCTTGGCGCAGCAGCTCAATGAAGGGCTTCAGCCAACGGTGGCTTGATACTCGGATCGACGTAGCCATAGTTGCCGCCTCAGAATCTCCAATCGATTCCGACAAGTGGGAAAACGCCGAGTTGCTTGTTCACTTGAAGCTGGTTGTTGTTCCGGTTCCATATGTAGCCGGCAATGTTCTGGCGGCCGATCACGTTTTGTGCCCCAACAAATACCCGTAGCGGCTTACCGTGGAACGAAAACACTCGATCCACTCGCGCATCAATGCGGATGTAATCCGGCAGCCGGACGTCATTCACCCGATTCAAGTCAAAGATCCCTCGTCGTTGGGCAACGGACGTTGCCAGATCGAATGGAGCGTAAGGGCGTCCGGACAAATAGGACGCTCTCCCCGCGAACTCCCATTTCGCATTCAGTCGATAGCCTCCCGTCAGGTTAAGTATCCGCGGGTAGTTGAATGTAGCGGCACGTTGTACGCCGTCCAGCCCCGCGTGCGTCGCGGAGGCAAAAGCCAGATTCGCTTGCCCATACCACTTTGATGAAAACTTCTTTTCCATGAAGAATTCAATGCCTTGGGACCGTCCCCGCCCGGCGCTTGTGAATGGAAATAGGATGTCTCGCACAGCAAAGGTGTCACCAAGATTCGCAAGGGAAAGACTCGGAAACTGAGTCGCAACCGGGTAGTCCTTGTAGTTCTTCCTGTAGACTTCTACTGAAATCCGCAGCGTATTGGAGGCAGTATAAGTCAGTCCCGTGACATAGTGATCCGAGCGAAAGGGCACGGCTCCACGATTTTGCGGGAACGCTGCCAGGAACAAGAAATACGGTTGTTGATAGTAGGAACCGTAGCTGGCTCGCCATGAAAGCTTCTCCGAAAGTTGGTAGCTTACTCCCGCACGGGGGCTGAATCTCGCGGAGTCCAAATAGCCGTATCGATCGAGGCGCCCTCCCCATGTCACATTCAGCCGTCTGCCATAGTTCCGCGTGCTTTGAACATACGCACCAGTCTGGGAGGCCGAAAACGTGCGCCGCAGCGAAAACGAATTCAGGTCGCGCTGAAGGGAATACGGCGAATCCGTTCCGAACGGCGAATCCGTGTTGTAACGAATTTGGAAGAACTTGTGACTGCCCCCGGCCTGCAACTTGCCGACCATCGGCGCGTAGATCGTGAGGTCGTATTTCACCGTACCCTCACCCTCCCGCGAATTCTCGGCAAAGACGCCGGGACTGGTCGCGATGATTGAGTCAATGCTCGCGCCAGGCATCAGCAGTCTTGCCTTCACTAGGTCCTTAACTGCTTGGTCGACGGTTGCCTGAGAATAAGTCACGCCCAGCAAGCCCACGCCGCGGGACCCGAACAAGCGCTGCCAGTTGAAGCCTGTCGCGTTTCGCCAACCGCTGTACCGGATATCAAAGTTTGAAATCTCTTCGTCGTTTTTGTTACCCTCCTTCGCCCCCAGGCGAATACTATCGACTGCCGCCAGACTCACCGCCCAGATGCGATCTCGTGGCGTCAGATCATAGAGAGCCTTGCCGTTAAACGTGTGCGTCTTCGGAACGCCTCCAAATCCGACGTCTTTGGTAAATAGATCCAGAAAGCTCCGTCTGGCCGAAACAACCCAGGAGCCGCGTCCCTTGCGAATCGGCCCTTCGAGGATTGTTCCCACGCCTGCGAAGCCCAGTGTAAATCGTCCCTGCAGTTGTTCACGGCTGCCTTCCCTCTGAGCGACCTGCAAGACGCTCGAGGTACGGTTAATGAACGGCGCCGGGTAGCCTCCGGTCAGGAAACTAACGTCCTGAATCAAGGCTGCGTCCAGAATCCCGACGGTTCCGCCCGCCGACGCGAAATTCGCGAAGGTGTTGATATTCGGCACTTCGATGTTGTCGACAATGAAAAGGTTCTCCAGAGGACTGCCGCCGCGAACAATGATGTCGTTCCGGAAATCGTCCGCTCCAATCGCTACGCCTGGCAGGGACTGCACGTAGCGCGATACATCCTGCAACGCCCCGGCGCTCTGGAAGATCTCGCGCGATTGAATCAGGAATCCGGAGTTCTTGATTTCTTCCGGTTCGATGAATGCCGAATCGGTGACTGTGACAGACTGCACGCCCGAGCTCAAATCGGGGAGCGCAATCTCGACGGTCGATTCCAATCCTGCCCTAACCTCGATGTCTCCGCTCAGCATCGTGGACGTCGCGGAGACGGATACATCGAGCCGGTACATTCCAGGACGCAGATCCGGCAATCGAAAGGCGCCGCTTTCCACCGAGGTTGCACAACGCTCGCTGGCCATCACGCAGGCTCGGACGCCTGACGCAGGAACCCCTACGCTGTTCCGTACGAGTCCAGCAATCGTCCCTGTGCCTGCGGTGTCCTGGCCCAATAGTGGAATGGCCAGGGAAACCAAGGCGATGATCTCTATTGGAATTCTCATTCTCGTGAGACCAGCTTTCGGACTTGCCCTGCAAGAGCCTCGTACTGGACTTCCTCGAACGGCCCTGCGTGGCGCCAAGCGACGGTCCCCTTTTGGTCGAGTACGACTAGATAGGCGGAGTCCTCAGCTTTGACTTCAAGCCGTTGCTTCCACGGTTCCGTGCCGCCATAAACCGTGATCACGTTCTCGTGATCAGCTTTCGGGGTCCCGCGCCGCATGCCGCTATCGATGAACCACTTTCCCAAGCGGGGCCATACCTCCGATCATTGGGATTTCGTAGAAGGTGACCTGCGGATTCTTCTCAAAATCTCCGCGAAAACGTTTGGTCCAGGCTTCCACGGCGAATCGCGACTGATAAGTGAAGCCGAACAGCAGCAGTGCTACGCGGCCAGAGGCATCTTTTGGCAGAATCGCTTTTCGCCCGCTGAGATACTCGCCTCTAAGTTCGGGCATGTTCTCGCCGGCCGTCAACTCACTCGCCGTAGATGATAAAGAAGCCATGGCAGCCACCAATGCAACGCACAGAATCCGTCGAGTCACACGCCCACCCCCAGCCGTTCACAAGTCTCGGTCACTCCCAAACTCAACTCGGGTGCGGCCAGCACTTCGCTTTCCCCTGGATGTTTCCACGGCTCGCCGTAGAGAATCGCAGGGTTGGCGTTCTTGGTGAGCATCAATTGCACGTCACTGATGTGGCGTTCACGGAAGGCGCCCTCGCAGTAGGCCAGATAGTAGTCCCACATCCGGCAAAATGCTTCGTCGAAGCCCAGGGCGCGAACTTCGTCGAGCGATTCGTGGAATCGCCGCCGCCACTCCGCCAGTGTGTAGGCGTAGTGGAGCCCAATGTCCTCCACGTTATATAAGGAAAGCCGCGTCGAACGCACCAGCGAGTTGAGAATCTCCCGGATCGAGGCCAATTGTGCGCCCGGGAAAATACGCCGCTGAATCCAGTCGCTCTGCTTCCTGTAAGCATCGAAGCGGTGTTCGTTCATGGTGATGGCCTGCATCACCATGGAACCGTCCGGGGTCAGAAGGCGGTCGCAGGTCGAGAAGAAAGCGTCGTAGTAGTCTAGGCCAACCGCTTCGAACATCTCAATGCTCACCAGCTTATTGAACGAGCCCTGCAGATTCCGATAGTCCTCCAGCAGCAGGTTGATCCGGGCTCCTGCCTCTCCGGCGCCAGCGAATAGCTGCCGGGCTTCGTCATGCTGCTCCCGGCTGATAGTGGTGGTGGTAATCCGGCACCCGTAGTTGCGGGAAGCGTGCAGGGCAAATGCACCCCAGCCAGTACCGATTTCGAGGACGTGATCGTCCGGTCCCAAACGCAACTTACGGCAGATCCGATCGAGCTTCTCGATCTGTGCTTGTTCGAGCGAATCGTTGGAGTGCTGGTAGACGGCACTCGAGTAGACCATATTACGATCCAAGAACAGACGAAAGAAATCGTTGCTCAAATCATAGTGCGCTTGAATATTGCGGCGACTTCCCACAACCGAATTGCGATTCATCCGATGGCGCAACCGGTGGAAGAGGCGGTTGGCGAGCGAAAGAACAGGGTTACCGCCCTCAAGCTCCGAAAGATTACGCGCGGCAAGGCGTACCACTGCGACAGGGTCTGGCGAAGACCAGTCGCCGTCCACATAGGAATCTCCGGCGGCATCGTCGCCACCCCACAGCACCCGGGAAAAGAAACGCTCGTCATGTACGGCGATTGAAGCCCGTAAACCCGTGCCCCCTTCGCCAAACAGATAGGTCTGTTCCGGACAGACCACTTCAAGGGCCCCGTGACGCACATTCTCCAGTATCCGGAATACAGCTTTTCGCGCAAAACTCATGCTCATGTTCGTTTCGTTACCTCCTCAACGTTCGGCCGCATTCGGGCCGGATGGGTATGCACCGGAACTCGCTTCAAAAAAAGACGCAGGGCCTCCCAGTGAATCGCGCCGATCACCTTGGCGGTCATCCAAGGGTGCCTCAGCAGGACGCGGCCAAGGCTTCGTGCCGTCCAGGGCTCATGTTCGAGCGCGAGCGTCGCGTCAAAAAAAGGTTGGGGGGGCCCGGATGCCGTACCGCGCTCGATGGTAGTCATGTGCGCCAAGAGTTTGCCTGTCGGTTCGGTCAATACGAATTCGTAATCCAGATTCATGTCCATGAAAGGCGACACGTGCATCGTTTTGGGGCAGCGGTAATGCAATGGATTTGCCGAGTGTTGTCGGTTTTGGGTCCACAGCCAATAGTTGCGGCTCTCTCCGAAAGTGCTGTTCACTTCGGCCAGGATCGTATCCAGGCCCCCGTTGCGGTCATAACAGAAGTAAAACGAAATCGGATTGAAGCAGTAGCCCAGATAGCGCAGGTGCGTCAGCAGAAAGATCGGGCCATCCGGCAACGGGACGTTGTGCGCGCGGGCGTCTTGCGCTACTCGCTCACGCAAGGAGAGCCGTGGGTCGCCAAAGTGGTCCCGCTCATCAAAGCTCGCCCAGTTGAAGCGGTTGTAGCTGGTCCACGGCGACTGCGCCATCAGTTCGGGAATCCGGTCGATATCCAGCCACGCCATGAAGACCGTGTAGGTGAACTCATGCTTGCGCGGACGGAAGCGGCGATGCCGTAGCGTGCCCGTGTAGAGGCCGGGTTCGGGAATCATAGGCAAGAGACCCCCAAGGCTTCGGCCACCCGCATGCCACTCCGCACGCCGTCCTCATGGAAGCCGTAAAACCAGTACGCCCCACAGAAGTGGGTGTGGTTTTTCCCGCTGATGTCGGCCCACCGTTGCTGAGCGTGAATCGCCGCCCGTGTGTACAGCGGATGCTCATAAACCATCGTGCGGAGAACCTGTCCGGGATTGACGTGGCTGTTCGCATTCAAGGTGACGCAGTAGTCTTCCGCCGTGTCGAGTGACTGCAGCCGGTTCATGTGATAGGTCATGGTGACCTTGCCCGAATCCCCCAATAGATAATTCCAGGAGGCCCTTGCTGCCGCCCGCTTGGGGAGCAGAGCGGAATCGGTATGCAGACACGTTTCGTTCCGGCTCGTAGTGAAACAACTCAGGACTTCGCGTTCCGCCTCGGTTTGCTGCGCGAGAAGCGGCAGGATCTGATCGCCGTGGCAGGCGAAAACGACTTCGTCGAACTGCTGGGCAGGCTGATGCTGGAATCGCAACGTCACCCCAACATGGGAACGGTCAATGGAAGTTATCGTTGCGTCCCTGGTGATACGCTGCTTGAAGGGCGCGGTCAGCGGGGCCAAGTAGGAATGGCTGCCGCCGCGAATCACTTTCCACTGGGGGTGGGTATTGATCCCCAGCATGCCGTGATTTTGCATAAATCGGATCAGCGTCACTGCCGGAAACATCGGCATTATTTCGGGCGCCATGGACCAAACCGCGCCCGCCATCGGAACTAGATAACGATCCACAAAGACCGGCGAATACCTCCCAGCGTCGAGAAACTCGCCGAGCGTCATGCCCTCGGCAGCCGCATCGTCGAGTATCTTAGGGGCCTCCCGATTGAAGCGCAGGATTTCACGCAAAAGCGTGTAGTGGTCTCGCGAAAAATAGTTGCGCTTCTGGGCGAAAAAGCCTGCGAGGCCGCGGCTCGAATATTCGAACGCTCCATCGTGCCCCGTTACCGCGAATGACATGTCACTTGGCTGCGTCTCGACGCCCAACTCAGCCATCAGCCGGCAGAAATGTGGATAGGTGCGGTCATTATGAACAATGAAACCCGTGTCCACCGGGATTGGTCCCCGGTCAGACTCCACCATCACCGTGTGCGTGTGGCCACCCAGGCGATTGTCGCGTTCGAACACATGTACTTCGTGGCGGCGGCTCAGATAATACGCTGCCGATAATCCCGAGATACCGGAACCGACCACTGCAATGCGCTTCACGAAGTTGCCCTTGCAGGCGCAGTCATCTTGCGGAACGGCCGTAGGTCTCGCACAATGCCGAACCAGCTAAGAGTTTTGAGGACCAGGTAGGTGATATCGAGTTGCCACCAACGCTCTCCCTGGCGGCAACTTCCGGGCGAGAAATGATGATTGTTATGCCAGCCCTCGCCGAATGTGATAAGCGCCAGCCAAAAGTTGTTGCGGCTTTCGTCCGGAGTATCAAAGCGGCGCGTCCCCCACAAGTGAGCCAGAGAGTTGATAGCGAAGGTGCAGTGATAGAGGACGACCGTAGACACCACATAGCCCCACAGAAAGGTAGGCCATCCGCCAATCAGCGCCACGATTCCGCCAAACGTCACCGTCGGAACCCAGTGGTGCCGGTCCAGCCAGCGGATCTCCGGGAACTGAAGAAACTCATTGACTGACCGCGGATCGTAGTCGTCGAAGTCATTGGAGATCACCCAGCCCACATGCGCCCACCAGAAACCGCGAAGTGTGGGCGAGTGAACGTCCCGGTCCCGATCCGACTCCCGATGGTGCAGGCGATGATGCGCCGCCCACCATAAGACTCCCTTTTGCGCCGAACTCTGCGCCAGGAAGGCCATCGCGAACTGCGCAACCCGGCTGAGCTTATAGCTCCGGTGCCCGAAGTAGCGGTGATAGCCCGCCGTCACTCCGAACATACGGATCGAATAGGTGGCGGCGAGCCAAACCAGAAGGGACATCGTCGGCGGAGTCCACCAGATAGCCAGTACGCCGGTGTGGATCAACAGGAAGAAGAAAACCGCCCCGAATTGGTATTTCGGACTGGGGACGAAGGAGGTCATAACCTATTCTTATCCGCTCCCATTCCAAATGTCAATGATTTGTCAATGACAAATCATTGACAAAAAGAACCACTCCTGGTTATAGTGATTACGGATGCAGACCCGCTACCCGATTCGAGCCGTTGCGAAAATTACCGGCCTTAGCCTGGACACGCTGCGAGCTTGGGAGCGGCGGTACCAGGCCGTTGTGCCGGAACGCTCCGACCGGGGGCGCCAGTATGGTCCGGCCCAAATCGAACGTCTCCTGTTACTCAACCAACTGGTTCAGAAGGGACACGCCATCGGCGGCATCGCGTCACTCGCCGACCAAGATCTGAAGAATCTTCTCGCCCAACAGCCCAGCCAACCGATTCCCGCGTCGGAGGCTATGGCAGACATCCTCGCTTCGGTTCTTTCTGCGATCGAGAGTTTTGATTCGGCTCGGGCCGGGGACGAATTGAGTCGCCTGGCTGCGGTCTTCCGGCCCCGTGATTTTGTTTACGAGGTCGCCGTGCCGCTCATGCGCGAATTAGGGAAACGCTTCCACGACGGCACTCTCTCGATTGCCCAGGAACATATGGTTTCGCAGCTGTTGAGGAATCTTTTGGGGAGCATGATACGACTGTTCCGGCCCTCTAACCCGGCAATGAAGATGGTTCTCGCGACGCCTGCCAGCGAATCGCACGAGTTCGGTATCCTCGCCTCTGCAATGCTCGTGTCCATGGCCGGCATTGAGCCGGTCTACCTTGGCCCGGACCTTACACCGCTGGAAATTGCCAACACCGCCCAGCGGATTGGCGCTCAGGTGGTCCTGCTCGGCATCACAGTGGTCACGGAAACTACGGCCGATGATGTAAAGTCTCTCGCCGCGGCAATGCCGGAGGCGAGTGAATTGTGGGTCGGCGGCGCGAGTAGTACCAATCTGGATCTCTCCAACCTGGGTCGGAAGACTGTCCTGCTAAAGGATTTACCCGCCCTCGAAAATGAGTGCCGCCGCTGGGGTCACTAGCCAATGAAAACAGTGCTTAAAATTCTGTTTGCCGCGATTTTTCTTTGGATGACGATCCTCACTATCCGGACGAGTCTGGCGGTCAGCCTTTGGAGCGCTTGGGATTCTTTTGCCGCCAACCCGTGGGCCGTCGCCACGCTCTACGACGCCTACTTCGGATTCATCACGTTTTGGCTATGGGTAGCCTACAAAGAAAATACCTTGTGGTCGCGCCTGCTGTGGCTGATCCTGATTCTTGGCCTGGGCAACATCGCGATGTCGCTCTACGTCCTCATACAGCTCTTCCGCCTGAAACCGGACCAGCCCGCGGAGGCACTGTTACAGCGATGAATGACGGATTCTTTCTTGTGCTTATTGGTGCTGCGAGCGTGGCGGTATTAATGCTGCTGTTGTGGTTGATCCATTTGCGAACCGGTAACGCGGCGATAGTCGACGCCGGCTGGGCAGGAGGACTCGCATTGCTAGGAGCACTCTACGCTTTATTGGGCGGCGGGTACTGGCTTCGCTCGGCGATGATCGGCACGATGTCGGCAATCTGGGGCCTTCGGCTGGCCATTTACCTTCTCACTACGCGCATCATCGGGCATCCCGAGGAAGGACGCTATCAGGAACTGCGACGGCAGTGGAAGACGAGTATCCGGTTCAAGTTTCTTTTGTTCTATGAATTCCAGGCGCTGCTATGCGTCGTGCTTGCGGTGCCTTTTCTGACGGCCGCGCGCAACCCGGACCCCGGCATTCATCTGCTGGAAGTGGCCGCAGCGGTTCTCTGGGCCCTCGCGATGGCAGGCGAGGCCTTTGCCGACGCACAACTCAGCAGATTCAAATCGGAACCATCCAACAAAGGTCGCACCTGCCAAGTGGGATTGTGGCGCTACTCGCGCCACCCGAACTATTTCTTCGAATGGCTGATCTGGGTCGCGTTTGCGTTGTTTGCGCTGGCTTCGCCGGGAGGATTCTGGGGACTGCTCTCGCCTGTTCTCATCTTGTATTTCGTGCTTCGCGTAACGGGTATTCCGGCGACGGAAGCGCAAGCCATCCGCACGCGCGGCGAAGAATATCGACGCTACCAACGGACCACCAGCGCCTTCGTGCCTTGGTTTCCGAGGACATTTCCTAAGGAGAAGACATAATGGAAGCCTCCACCCTCATAGCCGAAAAAAGCATTCGGAAACCTAAGGCTGCCTGGTACGAACCGCTGGTCGAGCGTGATCTTGTGCCCGATTGGATTTTGCGAGCAGGGATCCGGCGTCTCATTGCGCAGCGTCTCCGGGACGAAGACAAAGGTATTCCGGAAAAGCAGCAGGCTCACTTGATGAGTTATGTCGAGCAATTGAAAGCCAGTCCGATCGCCGTCCATACGCCCACAGCGAATCAGCAGCACTATGAGGTCCCGGCCGAGTTCTTCGCCGCAGTCCTGGGAAGCCATCGTAAATACAGTTGCTGTTATTGGCAAGAGGGTGATTCGCTCGACGCAGCGGAGCGCCGCATGCTCGACCTGACTGCGCAACGCGCACAGATCGAAGACGGACATTCCATCCTGGATCTCGGCTGCGGCTGGGGCGCGTTCTCGCTGTATGCCGCCGCGCGATTCCTGAACAGTACCGTCGTGGGCCTATCGAATTCGCATTCACAGCGCGAGCGCATTGAGAAGCAAGCCGCGGAGCTTGGTCTCACGAACCTACGCATCGTCACCGCCGATATCAATGACTTCGAGGCCGGTCAGCGGTTTGACCGGATCGTTTCCGTAGAAATGATGGAGCACGTGCGGAACTATCAGCACCTGCTGCGCAAAGTTTCCTCATGGATGAATCCGGAGGGTTTGTTGTTCGTCCACATCTTTACTCATCATCGATTCGCTTACCCATTCGAAGTCCGCGATGCGAGCGACTGGATGGCGCAACACTTTTTCACGGGCGGTCAAATGCCCAGCGACGATCTGTTGCTGTATTTCCAGAACGACGTCAAAATCCGCAATCACTGGTTGGTGAACGGTCAACACTACCAGAAGACCGCCGAGGCGTGGCTCGTCAACATGGATCGGCATCGGGAATCATTGCTGAAAGTGTTCTCCGGTGTTTACGGCAAGAATGAGGCGTTGAAGTGGTTCGTCCGCTGGCGCATCTTTTTCATGTCTTGCGCGGAGCTGTGGGGTTACCACTGCGGCGGCGAGTGGATCGTGTCGCACTACTTGTTTGAAAGGGCGCAGACATCGGCTTGATCGAGCGAAAACGATCCCCCCGGTGGCGGTCATCAACAGAAATGAGTGTCAAGTTTCACACTTTACGAAGAGAGCAGTGGATCGCAAGACCCATTGAAGAGGTCTTCCGCTTTTTTGCCGACGCCCGCAATCTGGAGGAAATCACTCCGCCTTGGCTGGGTTTCCGGATTCTCGCAATGAATTCCAGCTCCATTTCGGAAGGTACGGAGATTCGTTACCGTCTGCGACTGCATGGCGTACCGATTCATTGGAAGACCGAGATCCGCCAGTGGGCTGCTCCGCACCGTTTCATCGACGTTCAGAGATCGGGACCTTACAAACTATGGCATCACACGCACCTCTTTGAAGCCCACGAGGGTCGAACCAGGATGATCGACGTGGTGCGATACAGGCTACCTTTTGGCGTCTTCGGGAGAATCGTGCATGCATTAAAGGTGCGCGGCGACATGCGGCGGATCTTCGACTACCGGTACCAACGTATTCGTGAGTTGTTCGAAGAACAGAAGGGTGCGTAACTTGAAATCGTTGATTCTCATCACCGGCGCCACTGGTTACGTGGGTGGAGAGTTGCTGCAAGCCCTTGTGGACGCGGCTTACCCGGTGCGTTGTTTGGCGCGGCACCCAGATGCGCTGAGAGCTAAACGACTGTCCGGTGTTGAGGTCGTCGCAGGAGATGTTCTCGATGCAGCATCCGTACGCAGCGCTATGGCTGGAGTCGATACCGCGTACTATCTGGTGCACTCGATGGGCTCGGCCGAATCCTTTGAGGAGCAGGACCGTACAGCGGCACAAAACTTCGCGGCTGCTGCTCGAGAGGCAGGTGTTCGTCGGATCATCTATCTGGGTGGGCTAGGGCACAGTGCGGAAAAGCTCTCCGCGCATCTGCGTAGCCGCCATGAAGTGGGTGAGGTCCTCAGATCGGCGGGCGTTCCGGTGGTCGAGTTCCGCGCGTCAGTAGTGATCGGATCCGGCAGTCTATCCTTTGAGATGATCCGCGCGCTTGTAGAGCGACTACCGGTGATGATCGCGCCGCGCTGGGTTTCGGTCGCCGCTCAACCGATTGCGACTTCAGATCTGCTTTCCTACCTGCTCGCGGCCCTGGACCTGCCGCTCACCGGCAACAGGATCTTCGAAATCGGTGGCTCGGATCAAGTTTCCTACGGCGGCTTGATGAAGGAGTACGCAAGGCAAAGAGGATTAAGACGTTTCGTGATCTCGGTCCCGTTCCTGACACCGCGTTTGTCCAGCCTTTGGCTTGGTCTGGTCACTCCTCTCTACGTCCGCGTGGGTCGCAAGTTGATCGACAGTATCTGTCACGCCACGGTTGTGGAAGATCAGATGGCTCTCACACAGTTCAAGATTCGGCCTTGTGGGTATCGTGAAGCGATCGCGGCAGCTATCAACACCGGTGTTAACGGCGATGGACGGCATCTGATGATCGATTCCCGAACGATCCACGTGGCTGCTTCTCCGCGGGATGCTTTTGCTCCCATCCGCCGGATCGGCGGCGCCCGAGGCTGGTACTACGCGAACTGGCTGTGGCAGCTGCGTGGGTTGCTGGATAGGCTCTTCGGTGGCGTTGGGCTTCGCCACGGTCGCCGCGATCCGGATTCTCTTCGCGTCGGCGACACCGTGGACTTCTGGCGCGTGGAAGCGATCGAGCCTGATCGCCGTCTGCGTCTGGCGGCGGAGATGAAGCTGCCAGGCCGGGCTAGGCTCGAATTCGAAGTTACCGGCGACCCCACAGGCTCCGTCATTCGCCAAACAGCCACGTTTGATCCGAAGGGAGTGCTCGGGCGGGCTTACTGGTGCTCTGTTTTCCCTCTGCACCAGTTCGTTTTCGGCGGAATGTTACGCGGTATCGCGTTCAGGGGTCAGCGTAACGGTTGAGCGCATGCCTACTTTTCTCAAAAGCATCATCGTCGAAGCGCCAGTGGAGACCGTATTTGCTTTTCATGAACGGGAAGACGCCCTGCGGCTCTTGAGTCCGCGGTTCCCTCCCGTGCGTGTGATCCGAAAGACGGGTGGTATCGAACCTGGTTCGAGAGTGGAACTTAAGATTGGACCGTTCCTGTGGACAGCCCTCCACACCGCTTATGAGAAGAACCGCCTGTTTGCCGACGAACAGGTTCAGGGGCCGTTTGCCAAATGGGTTCACCGCCACGAATTTGAAGCAGTGGACCGAGCGACGCGCCTGACTGACTGTGTCGAGTATCGACTGCCTGGAGGCGCATGGATGAATCGTCTGTTTGGATGGGCCGTGCAACTTGGCCTGCGTCAGATGTTCCGCCAACGCCATCAAATGACCAAGAGTTATTGTGAGAAAGGGCCCAATGAAAACTTCTGTGCCTAGCGTATTATTACTTCTGGCCGTGAGCTTGTTTGCCGCGGATCCGGTACCGCAGGCTGGCCAGTCCGCTCCTGATTTCACGCTGCCATCCCAGGATGGGAGTAAGATCAGCCTGCATGACTTCAAAGGGAAATGGGTTGTGCTCTACTTCTATCCCAAAGACGGGACACCGGGCTGCACGATCGAAGCGCATAATTTCCAGCGTGACCTTGCCAAGTACGAACAATATCGCGCGGTGATCGTGGGAGTGAGCTTGGACTCCGCGAGCAGCCACCAGGAATTCTGTGCAAAGCAGGGCCTCACGTTCAAGCTACTAGCCGATACCGAGACGTCGGTCTCACGGAATGTAGCAAAATGAGAAGCTGATTTCATTGTCAAGTGGTGTTGCGTAGTTACAATTTTCGCTATAGTGGCAATTGATAAATCGAATGGCTGGCCTCATCCAGTTCATTCTATTGGGCCAACGCGCTGGGTCGATTAGGCGACCCCCTGCCCTGATTGCAGGTGGCCGTCCCTTTTCGGGCGTTTCCCCAAGGGGCGGACTATCGGCATTGCGCAGGCCAGCGCGAACCGTGGCGATCTGCGGCGACTTAGAGCGCTACCATTAGGATCACCGGGTTTCCATGATGTGCAGCGCCGAGCGCCAGTCGCTCCAGCCCCGGGACAGCAATACCCAAAATGGACGGTCGGCGGCGGCGAAGGGTCTGGGCGTGCTAACGCTGGATTATGAAGTCAGGACCCCTCCAGCCATTCACCTGGGAAACCTCGGAATGAGGCCGGCTCTCGGGGATGTCCGGAAGGCCGGCGAGATAGATCGCTTCCATCTGGTGGTTCACGTAGGCCTCAAAAACGAAATCGTTCCAGTATTCCCTCGTTGGTCCGTACTTCATGTGGCGCTCGTAGTCGTCGAAGCCCGCCGTGGCAATGAAAGTGCGCCGAAAATACGCCAGCCAGTCGGCCAACTGCGGGTGCACCACGATGTATGGCGTCGTGAAGACCACATGTTCCATGCTGCCGTGGATTGACGGTGGGAGTACACGGACGTACCAGAGCTCACCTTTCTTGCCGTCATATCCGGTCGGAACGATGGCCCGGCACACGGCACCGGTGACGAGATCCTCAAGAACTGCCAGCTTGCCTTCGCTGCCCTTGTGGATATAAAGGCCCATTCGCGACTCCTGCATCAGCCGGATAAGGCGCAGCATCTCGGTGTGAATGCCAAAGGCCGTACCGAACTCCAAAATGGTCGTGCCGATGGTCTCGTTGGCCGGCCCGGCACAAGCGTCGAAAAATGCCCAGCAGGTGAAGTAGGACGTCGTCAACGGGCTCATCGGCGGCGCGCTCGGAATGTAAAGGTTTTCGGCCTTGGAGATGATATCCGCGAATGGCGCCATCTCCTTCAGGGCCGTGAGCTGTTCCGACATGACTGACACCTGGTTCTGGGTGTATACGTAGGCGGCGTGAGCCAGATCGAAGCCGGCAAGCTCCTCCTGAGTCACGACTGTCTTGTGTAGCTCTTCCGCCGTGGCGCGGCCGTCGAGGACATTCTTGATGTTGACGACCTTCGCGCGCCTACTCCGCTTCATTTTGGCAACCAGTTTCGCGGCGATGGGTCTGGCGCTCAATGTTTGGTCGTACTTCTTCTTGTCCATGTCCGTTGCTCTGTTCTCATTGCCTTCACCGGTGGCTCACATACCTGTCGATCAAACGAGCACTGGCGCATGAGAATATCACTGAAGGCCGCGCCGGGTTGTTTGGTCGCGATGGCAAGCATATCGGCGCGGGCTTGGGAAGCGATCCCGAGCGTCTCCGCCGCAGCCATGAAGTGGTTGAAGGCATCGACTACATCGGCGCCGGTCAGCTCGTAGCCGTACCCCTCGAAGATTCGTTGGATGGCGAGCCGGCCTATCCGCAGACAGTACCGGGCATCCTTTTTAACCAAGTCGCGCGATGCGCGGCTGAGGGTGCGCGGATCCGTGCGGCCCGTGTTTGCAAATTCAAGGGCAAGATCGAGGAAGCCGGCGTCTTTCGCCGCGGCAAACCACCGGCCGGGGTCGCCGCTCGATGTCGCCAAATCCAAGAGGATCTTCTTCGCGTCGCGGCCGGGATACTTCCTGGAGATCGCTCGGAATGTGGCAAGGCCAGTCGAGGAGCTATTTGCGGTCAAAGCATACTTCTCATACGCCTCATCCACTCGACCGACGTCGAGCAGGAGTTTCTCGCACGCGGCGTCGATAGCCATGTCCGGCTGATTCAGGCCGCGGGAAGCTTCCGCATAAGCCAGCGCCTCATCAATGCGGCCCTGCGACAACAACGCCTGCATGCCGAACTTGCGGTCATCCCAGTATGGAAACCGCTGAAGCGCCAACACCTCAAGCAGTTCCTGATGGCGGCCCGCCGCTACCAGGCTGGAGAGGCAGACGCCCGTTCCGCGTACGTAGTTCCCCGGCCGTGGATCGGACCAGGCGGCCTGGAGCAAGCCGAGGAGTTGGTCTGCCCAGCGCGAGGCGACTTCGCGTGAACAGCACAGTTCGCCCCACCGGCCCTCAACCATCCAAAGGTAATTGACGCCGTCATCCCGGATCGCCTGCCAGAGGCGGTCCAGCCGCTTGTCCCGGGTCTTTCGGTCGGCGGGAGCCTCGATCAAGATCGGCAACGATTCGTTCTGCGCCCAGTTCACGGCACCGCCGAGGGCGCCGGAGGAGGTATCGACGTCCATAAACGCCGGCCAGATCCTCTCCATGAGGCATACGACCCCATCCGCGGCAGTGACCGGGTCAACTCTGGCCACCTTCTTGATTTCCGCCACGGCTTCCTTCAAGCGCTGACAGGCGAGATGTGAACCCTTCCACCCGAATGCTCGGGAGCGAAGCCGAGGCTTGAACGTCCATGTATGTATTGCCGGCATTGCTCAGCACAATTTTGGCACACGGAGATATCGCTGATCGTAGGACAATGGGCGTTGCCAACCAAGGCGCCAGGAGGCTCCGGCCCCGCCCAAAAGCAGCGTGATGGGATACCTTGCATGGAAATAACCGAGATCTTGTACCAGTTCGAAAGAGCGACCGGCAGGTTCGCGCGGACCGCTGTTGAAGCGGCTGTGGCACGCCGGGAAGAGATCACACCGGAGCTCCTCCGCGTCCTGGAGGACACCGTGGACCGGGCAGCGGAACTCGATGCCGAGGGCGGTTACATGGCCCATCTGTATGCCATGTTTCTACTGGCACAGTTCCGAGAGACTCGCGCTTACCCTCTGGTCGTGCGCTTTGCATTGCTTCCCGGCGACCTTCTGGATTCTCTCTGCGGCGACTTCATCACGGAAGACCTCGGCCAGGTCTTGGCGTCGGTGTGTGGCGGCGAACTGCAAGGGATTCAGTCCGTAATCGAGAATGTGGACGCCGACGAGTGGGCCCGGGGTGCGGCTCTGAGCAGTCTCGTGACGTTAGTTGCCGCTGGGAAAAAGAGCCGTGACGAGATGGTAAGCTACTTCGCGTCCCTGTTCCGGGGCAAGCTGGAGCGGCAGTGCTCTCATGTCTGGGATACGCTTGCCTCCTATAGCTCCGACCTTTACCCGATGGAACTGCTCGACGATATCGAGCGGGCTTATGAGGACGGTCTGGTCGACCCCGGCTACATTGGTTTTGACGAGATCAAGCGCGATTTGGCGATGGGCAAGGATCAAGTTCTCGCCAGACTCGCAGACGATCCCCATCGACGCCTGGTGGAGGACACCGTGAAGGAGATGGGTTGGTGGGCGTGCTTTCGCGACGACAGCCTGACGCAGGTGAAAAGCGCCGGCCCGGCCTCGGCGAAGGCGGACCCTCAGTACGTGGCGGCGTCTCCTCAGATCAGGAGCACAAAGCCCAAGACGGGCAGGAACGAGCCATGTCCGTGCGGAAGCGGCAAGAAATACAAGAAGTGCTGTGGTGTATGACCCGCTGAGCTCACCCACATACGGCGCTCTCACGGATACGCCTTCATTCAGGCCCTATCCGCCGGTCCTGCGCTATCCGGCGCGTGTGGTGTCGAAAATAATCGCGCAGGGCGGACGAAACACTAAACTGGTTATTTGAGCAGCGCCGCAGTTGAGTCCGGGGTAGTGGCCGTTCTGGCCGAGAAGCCTTCGGTCGCCCGCGATATAGCGAAGGTACTGGGAGCGACAACCAGAGGCGAAGGCTACTTGCATGGCAATGGCTACGTGGTTACGTGGGCCATTGGGCATCTTGCGTCGCTCGCGCAGCCGCATGAGATTCATCCGCAGTGGAAGTCCTGGCGGCGCGAGACGCTGCCGATGCTGCCGGAAGTGTGGCCGCTGGTCGTATACGAGAAGACCAAAGATCAGTTTGAGGTAGTGCGAAAGATTCTGTCTTCTCCCCGCGTGGGGCGCGTAATCTGCGCGACCGACGCCGGCCGGGAAGGCGAGCTGATTTTCCGCTACATTTACGAAGCGGCGGGGTGTTCGAAGCCCATTAGCCGGCTGTGGATCTCCTCACTTACGCCAGAGGCTATCAGGAAGGGCTTCGACGCTATCAAGCCGGGCAAGGATTACGAGCCGCTGGCGGATGCAGCACGGGGGCGCAGCCGGGCCGACTGGCTGGTGGGCATGAATCTTTCGCGCGCCTACACGCTGACTTATGGCGATGAACTGAGCGTGGGGCGTGTGCAGACGCCAACGCTCGCGATGGTGGTGGAGCGTGAACTGGCGGTGCGGCGCTTCGTGCCGGAAGATTATCTGGAAGTGATAGCGACGTTTCGGCCCTTGGCGCGCCCAAAGGCCGAGACCTACAAGGGCACCTGGGTCCGGGATGTGGAGGAGATCCAGAAATCCTCCCGACTTCCGTCGGATGGTGTGGAAGCCGGTCAGATCGCGGCGCGCGCAAAGACTGGTATTGCTGCCATTGAATCGGTGAAGGCCGAGACGCAGCGCATGGGGCCACCGCTTCTGTATGACCTGACCGAGTTGCAGCGGCATGCGAACCGGCTCTTTGGGTTCAGTGCGCAGCACACGCTCGACACCGCGCAGGCTCTCTATGAGCGGCACAAGCTGATCAGTTATCCGCGTACGGATAGCCGGTATCTCTCGACGGATGTGGCGCAGGATGTGGCGGGAACGTTGTCTCGGATCGTGCAGACGGTGGCGGGCCCCTATCGGGAACACCTCGCTCCGGGTACTGGTGAGAAGCCGCTGGGGCGGAGGTATGTGGATGATGCGAAGGTCAGCGACCACCACGCGATTATCCCCACGGTCACTTCGCCGGACCGGGTGGATCTGTCTGCAGATGAGCGAAAGATTTACGACCTGGTGTGCCGCCGATTGCTGACCTGCTGGCATGAAGATCATGTGTGGTCGGTGACGACGGTGATTACAGCGATCACCAACGCCGCGGTGATGGATCGCTACCACTCTTCGGGTAAAGCGATTCAGCAGGTTGGTTGGAAAGTGCTGGACTTTCAGACCGAGAAGAAGAAGGCGAGTAACCGGAAGGCGAAAGCTGGCGAGGAAAGTTCGGAAGAAGAGCAACAGGCTTTGCCTGCCGGACTCGCGCGCGGGCAGGCCCAGGATGTGCTGGATGCCGAG
>CAMAVI010000052.1 GCA_945861625.1 Candidatus Sulfopaludibacter sp. SbA3 | reverse complement strand
TCACGCCCTTGGACGGTTCGAAGAAACGCCGCCGCGCGGCGCTGATCTTGCCGGACTACGCCGCCCGCGTGACGGTGTTGGATTTCGATTCGTTCCCCGCATCGCCCGACGAACAACTCTCGCTGATCCGCTTCCGCCTCAAGAAGACGCTGCCCTTCGATATCGAATCGGCCGCCGTCAGCTATTACGCGCAGCCCGCCGCCAAGGGCGAGACGATTGAAGTCGTGGCAGCCGTGGTCGCCCTTGAAATCATCGCGCGCTACGAGGCGCTGTTCCGCGCTATGAATTTTCAGCCGGGCCAAGTCACCACGTCTTCGCTCGCCGCGTTGAATCTGTACGCGCCTCAACCCGGTGTCGCCGTGATCGTGAAGTTGTGCGGCAAGACTCTCACCGTGATGGTGCTGGACGGGGTCATTCTCAAACTTTTCCGCTGTGTCGCGCTCGAAGAAGTCACCGAACAGGAAGTTCTCGCCGTTCTGAATCCGACGTTTGCCTATGTGGAGGACGAACTCGGCGGACCCGTGCGCCGTCTGTTATTGTGCGGATTTCCCAACGGCGCGCTCCCTGATTTGCCGGCCGCGCGGGATGTCTTGAATAGCCCGCTGGGAACGGTGGGAGCCTACAATGCGGGCCTGCTGGGCTACCTGGAAGGGCTCCGGAACTGACGTGCGAATCCCCATCAATCTCGCGAGCGAACCGTTCCGCAAAGACCGGCCCATGCTGGTGGCCTCGGGGCTGTGCGCCGTTGTGTTGACGGGCCTGCTCGGCGTGCTAGTGTACCTGATCGTCGCCGACCGCGGCCGCCTGGGGGATACCCGCGGGCAGGTGGCCCGCCTGAATCAGGAACTGGCCGGCATGGCCGCCGAACAAAGCAAGCTCGATCTCACTTTGCGCCAGCCGGCTAACGCCAGCGTTCTGGAACGCAGTCTGCTGCTGAATACGCTGGTCGAGCGCAAGTCCGTGAGCTGGACCCGCATCTTTGCGGATCTGGAGGGCGTGATGCCGGCCAACGTGCGTCTGATTCAGGTGCGTCTGCCGCAGATCAATTCGCGTAATGAAGTCCTGCTCGATATGGTGGTCGGCGCGCAGGGTCCCGAACCCGTAATCACTTTTCTCAAGCAATTGCAGGCCTCCCCGCTGTTCGGGCCGGCCACCGTTCATAACTCCGTCCCGCCATCGGACAACGAACCTCTCTACCGCTATCGCGTGAGTGTGAACTATGCCCAGAAGCTTTAGCGCATCCGGCATGGGCGCGACGGCGGGCCGCGCTCCCCGTATCATCCTTGGCGTATTGGTGGTGGCGAATCTTATCGCGGCGGGCCTGGTGATGTATCCCGCCGGCGGATCGGCCGACTCTCTGGAACGGCAAGTAGCCGACCTGCAGTCGCGGGCGGCTTCCAGCAAAGCCTTACTCGAAAGCACGCGCCAGCATGTGGCCGCGGTCGAAAAAGGACGGACGGAAGGCGAACACTTTCTCGGCGGCTATTTTCTGGCGCGCCGGACGGCGTACTCGACACTGCTCACCGAGCTTGTCGAAGCGGCCGACCGCTCGAAAATTAAGCCCAAGGAACACGCCTACGCGACGGAGCCCATCGAGGGCTCCGATACGCTGAGCATGATGACCATCTCGGCCAACTACGAAGGCACCTATGCCAACCTGATGCGCTTCGTGCATGAAATCGACAAGTCGCCGCGCCTGTTCATCATTGAAGGCTTGACCGCCGCGCCGCAGCAAACGGGCGGAACGTTGAATGTCAGCATGAAGATCGACGCGTTTGTGCGCGACGATGGGGCTGCCGGCAATGCGGCTGGCGCCAATGCGGCTGGCGCCAATGCGGAAGGACGCCGACAACCGTGAAGTACCTTCCCGCCAAAATTGGCGCCGAGCCCAAGAAACTGATCGCCTTGGGCGGCTTGTTGGCTGTGCTGCTGGTCGTGTTCATCACCAACCGCGATCCCGGTGTTCCCGAGCAATCCGCGCCAGTGAGCGCGCCGTCCGCCGCGCCCTCGCCTTTGAAGTCGCTTCCTGTGCGCACGGCATCTGGTCCACCCATCCCCATGCCCCCGCAGCGCAACTCTGCTGCGCGCCGCGACAACGCCGCCATCGTGGATTTCAAGCCCACTCTCAAACTGCCGGAAGGCGCCGACGTCAGCCGCATCGATCCCTCGCTGAAGTTGGATCTGCTGGCGCGCCTGCAACAGTTGCCCGCCGAAGGCGGTGAACGGAGTCTTTTTGAATTCGGAGCCGCGCCCAAGCCCATGACACCCACGCCCACCGTTGCGCCGGTAAAGCCGCAGACGCCTCCTGGGGCGGTGACGGCAGGGGGGGCTTCTCCCACACCCGCCGCGCCGCCGAAGCCCGTGGTTGCGCCCATTCTCCTGAAGTTTTATGGTTATGTCGGGGACGCGAAAGGAACGGGCAAGCGGGCGTTGTTTCTGGATGGAGAAGATATTGTCGTAGCGGGTGAAAACGATATGATCCACGACCGGTACAAGGTGATCCGGATTGGCGTCAACTCCGCCGTGATCGAAGACACGTCCAATAAGAATCAGCAGACGCTTCCGCTCATAGACGAGTTGGCCGGATGAAAGACGAGTTGGCCGGATGAAAGACGAATTGGCCGGATGAAAGACGAGTTGGCCGGATGAAACATTCACGCCACGAACGGGAAGGCGGCTTCGCGCTGCTGCTGGTGTTTCTCATGGCGGCGGCGGTGGCTTTCACCATCTATCACGAGCTGCCGCGCGCCGCGTTTGAAAGCGCCCGCGATAAGGAACAGCTTCTGCTCGACCGCGGCAACCAATACAAGCGCGCCATTGAAGTTTATTTCGCCGTCAACAAGCGCTATCCTCCCGAACTCAAAGATCTGGAGGAGTCGAATCAGAAGCGTTACCTCCGGCACCGCTACAAGGATCCGCTGACGGGCGAGGACGAATGGCGCATCATCCACACCAACGGGAGTTTCCTGACCGACTCGCTGGTGCAGAAGCCGCCCGCTCAGAATGCAGCCAATGGGCGCCCGGGCGCGCCTGGCGTGGGAGGCGGGCCGCTCGGCTCGAACACCATGAATACGGCCCCTGCGCAGCCCGCGCAACCGGACACCGCTAATGGCGGAGCACCGGCGGTGAACGCCGCAATCCAACGGCGCCCCAGCGACCGTACCATTACGGCGGAAGGATTTCCACAGCCGGGGAATGCCGGGGGCAATAACGCAGGCGGCGGGAATCCGGGTTTTGGCAATCCGCCGGGAGTCAATCCTTTTGGCTCCACTCCTTTTGGCTCAACTGCCGCGAACTACGATCCGAATGATCCGCGCACCTGGCCGGCCATCAGTTTGACGCCCGCCAATCCGGCCCCGGGACAAGGAAACCCGGTGCGGCCCGTCCAGTCGCCGAACGCACAGATTACCGCCGGACAAATCGGGGCCGGACAGAACGGCGCCGGTCCCGACGCCCCCGGTCAGCCTCCGTTTCCGCCGCAGGGAGGGCAGAATCCTTTTGGTCCAGGGCAAGCCAACCAGTTCAACCCAAATCAGGCGTCTCAATTTAATCCGAATCCGCCAAGGCAATTTAACCCGAATCAGCCGGCTCAGTTCAACCCGAACCCGCAAGGCCAATTCAATCAAACGCAATCTAACCAAGGCCAATTCAACCAAGCCCAATTCAACCCCAACCCCGCCGGCGCATTCAACGCGCCACCGTTCGGCGGCGGGCAGCCGGCGCCGCAGATCAATCAGCCGGCGGCGGCAGGGTTCTCTCCGCAGGGCATTGCCGGCGGCCAGCCGTCCCCGGTGGGCGGACTCTCTCCTGCGAACGGTGGTAACGCGGCGTTGCAAGCCATCAACGAGCAACTCTTCCGCCCGGCGCAGCCGGGTGCCCCCGGCCCGGGCGGCGCAATGGGATCGCCCGGCATTGCGGGTGTGGCCAGCAAGCACGAGGGCCCCAGCATCAAGAGCTACCGTGACCGCACGAAATATCAGGAGTGGGAATTCGTCTTCGATGCTTCAGCGAAGACCGGCCCGCAGGCTGGCGTGCCCGGGCAGATTCCGGGAGGGCAGGGCCCCTTGGGCGGGAATCCCCTTGGCGCAAGTCCAGCCGGTGCGAGCCCGTTCGGGCAGAATCCATTCGGACAGCCGCAGCCTGGTCAGCAACCGGGCCAAGTTCAACCCAACCAACAACCAGGCCAGTTGCAGCCGGGGCAGGGCCAGCCTAATGGCGGATTCCCTCCGGGATTCGTGAATCCGTTTTCGCAACCGGGCGCGAACCAAGGCCGTTAGCGGTTGGCGTAGTTGCGCTGATAGTAGCTCTGATACTCGCCGGACTTGACGCGCCCCACCCAGGCGGGATTGGCGCGATACCAGTCGATGGTGGCCCGCAGGCCTTTCTCGAAAGGCATCTCCGCTTGCCAGCCCGTCTCGCGCATCAGCTTTTCACTGGACAGAGCATAACGGCGGTCGTGTCCGGGACGGTCCGTCACCGTGTTCATCAACGAATGCGGCTTGCCAAGCGTGTCCAGGATCTTTTGCACCACTTCGATATTGGGCAGCGCGCGGCTGCCTCCGACGTTGTAGACCTCACCGGCGCGCCCGCGCTCGATCACCGCGAGGATAGCCCGGCAGTGGTCGTCCACGTAGAGCCAGTCGCGGATCTGCATGCCGTCGCCGTAAATGGGCAGCGCCTTGTCTTCGATGGCATTGGAAATCATCAGCGGGATCAGCTTTTCCGGAAACTGATACGGACCGTAATTATTGGAGGCGCGCGTGACGGTCACCGGCATCTTGTAAGTGACGAAGTAAGACAGCGCGAGCAGGTCCGAACCCGCTTTCGACGCCGAGTACGGGCTGCTGGCGCGCAGCGGATAGTTCTCGTCGGCGTCGTGCGGTGGGTCGATGCTGCCGTAAACCTCATCGGTGGAAACATGCAGGAAGCGCGGCGTGTTGTGGACGCGGGCGGCCTCGAGCAGAGTGAACGTTCCACGCAAGTTGGTTTCAAACACCGGCTCCGGCGAGTGAATGCTGCGGTCCACGTGCGACTCGGCGGCGAAGTGCACGATGACATCCGGACGTTCTTCGGCGATCACGCTGTTGACGATCTTGGCGTCGCAAATATCGCCATGCACGAAGCGGTAGCGGGAATCGTTCGCGACAGAAGCGAGGTTCTCCAGGTTTCCCGCGTACGTCAGCTTGTCGAAATTGACAAGCGCGGACGGCTTCGCCGTGTCCAGCAGCATGCGCACGAAGGCGCTGCCGATAAAGCCCGCTCCTCCGGTTACCAGAAATTTCATTTGTGTTGCAGCTCCCAATCGTAGGCGATGGCCGAATCGTTATACGGGATGCGCCCCTCGTCTTGGGGATTGTACAGGCAGTTGGTCACGTAGATCAGCATGGCCGGGCTTTCGCCGATGATTTTGTAGCCATGGCCGACGCCCGGTGGAATAAAGATCTGCCAGGGCTTGAGCGCTCCCGTGTACAGCGTATTCTTCAGCCCGAAAGTGCGCGAGCCGGGGCGCAGATCGACGAGAACCACCTGGAACATGCCTTGCGCGGGCACCCACAGATCGGTCTGGTGTTTGTGAAAGTGGAAAGCCTTGATGATGCCGGGATAGTTCAGCGCGGCGGAAACCTGCGTAGTCTCGGGCGGAAAATCCGCGGCCAGACCCTGCCGCAAGCGGGCGACTTCCAAAAAATAGCCGCGGTCATCGGGCCACAAGTCGTAGGAGCGGACTTTGACGCCCTCAATCAGGTCAGCCGAATCCGGCGCGCGAATGATCTTGCCGATGCCGGGTTCGCACTTGGGCGTGGAGATCTGGATACCTTCGGTAGCGGTGGACACTGCTTTCAGGTTACCGCAGGTAAATGCCGCCACAAAAAGAATCAGCGAACTGGTCATGAGGACACCAGGTATGCCGATGCGAGATGCCAGGCATCCTGAGATCAGCATTCCAGCCAATTGCGCAACGGAAGTCAGCGCGGCTGAAATTCCATTGACGCGGCCGCGCAGTTCGGGCGGCGTGCGGCCTTGCAGAAGCGCGGTTGCCGCCACCATGACGGTTCCGACGCCCACTCCCATGGTCAGCGACGCGCCGAGCGCCGTGGGTTCGTTTGGTAATTTCGCGAATGCCAACAGAGTGGCGCCGACTGTGGCCATTCCGCAACACACCAGAGTGAGTGGATCGCGGAAGCGAGTGAAAACACGGCGCACTACGGCGGCGCCCGCCACGGTTCCGGCACCGATGAGAGTACTGATCAAGGCCAGCCGTGTGGGTCCGCGGTGCAGGATATCGCGCACGTAGAGCGAGGCCAGGGCTCCGAAGCAGCTTCCGGCGAAGGTTGCGGCAGCCAAAGCTAGAACCAGCGAAGAGAACTTCTTGTCCGAGAACAGGAAGCGGATTCCGGCGCCGAGGTCCCTCGGCGCGGCAGAGCCGGCGGGCCGCGCGTAACACAGCGTCGCGAGCAGGCCTGCCGAGAACAGGAAGCTTGCGCTATCGGCGTAGTAACAGGCGCGCTCGCCGAACCAGCCCACGATCGCGGCGGCGATGGCGGGACTGGCGATGCGTACAACTTGCATGCTTTGCTGCAAGCGGGCGTAGGCGGCGGGCAATTCCGCTTGCCCAATGAGGAGCGGCACGGTAATGGCGAAAGCGGGACTGAAAAAACTGGAGACGCAGCCGATGGCGAAACTGACGGCCCAAATCCGTGGGATGTTTGTGGCAAAGGCCAGCAGCAGGATCAGGACCGCGCGAGAGAGGTCGCTGGCGATCATGGTCCGGCGGGGATCCCAGCGGTCGGCGAGTGCGCCGGCGAAAGGGCCTAGGATAGCGCCGGGGACGAGGCCGGCGATGAACACCCCGGCGATTTCGCGCGGGCTGCCGTGCATCCGGAATGTGACGGCCACTTGCACGGCGAAGACGGCGACGAAATCGCCCAGCAGGCTCACGGCCTGGGCCAGCCAAAGACGCCGGAAAGGGGTCACGCCCGCAGGCTAGGCCGGGCTTGCGTGAAGAATGGGTGGACTCGTCTTGATCCGAAGAAGGCAGGGCGATTACGGGCGGCGGGGAGCCGTTAATCGCGCGCGATGCCACGCTTACTGCGGCGGATGAATGCCGCCAGATGCCGCGTGTGTTCGCCGGCGTTCTCCGCCTCGATGCGCTGCAGCGCTTCTTCGAGCTTCAGCCCGGACCGGTACAGCGTCCTGTAAGCCGCTTTCAGCGCGGCGATTTCGGAAGAGTGGAAACCCGCCCGCCGCAGTCCCACCAGGTTGAGGCCGGTGGGCGTGACATAGAGTCCGGCGTAGAGAAAAAACGGCGGGACGTCCACGTTCACGCGGACCCCGCCTCCGAGCATTGCCAGGCGGCCGACCTTGCAATATTGGTGGATGGCGACGTTGCCGGAAATGAACGCTTGATCTTCGACCTCGACATAACCGGCGACGAGAGCGCAACTGGCGATCACGGTGCGGTTGCCGATCCTGGCATTGTGCGCGATGTGGCCCGAGGTCATGACGTAGTTTTCGTCGCCGATAACGGTTTCCGAGTCCGGCGCAGTGCCGCGCGAGATGGTGAAATGCTCGCGAATTTTGTTGCCATTGCCGATTTTGAGATAGCTGCGGTCGCCCTTAAAGTTCTTATCGAGAGGGTCAGTGCCGAGCACGGTGCCGGCCGAGATTTCGTTGCCTTCGCCAAGAGTGGTCCAGCGCTTCACATAGACGTAGGGTTCGAGCATGGTGCGCGCGCCGATGATGACGTCCTGTTCGACAACGCAAAATTCGCCGATGACGGCGCCGGGGCCAATGACGGCATCCGGATGTACGCGGGCGGTGGGCGCGATCCGCGCGCCGGGGGAAACGGGCATGCTCAGGACACTTTCCTCACGACACTTCTTTTAGCACGACGAACAGGATCAGCCACAGCACGGTGAGGAAGTGCCAGTAGTAAGCGGCGACGTCGACGACTTCGCGGCGTTTCTTGCGCCCCAGTACGAGTACGAACAACGCGACTAAGCCTCCGATGAGATGCGCACCGTGCAGTCCCGTGAAGATGTAGAAGAACGCGCCGTGCGGATCTTCCATCATGTAGGCGCCTTGCCGCACCAGATCGCGCCAGGCGATTAACTGCGCGCCGAGGAAAACCAATCCCAGGCCCGCTGTCGTCAGCAACAGTTTAGATGCCAGCCGCCACTGGCCGGTGCGGAACACGCGGCGGGCGGTTTCCAGCGTCGCGCTGCTCACCAAAATGATGGCGGTGCTGAACCACAGCACCGGAGGAAACTGAACGGGCTTCCAGTAGGGTCCCGTGCCCGCGCGCCAGACATAAGCGATCACCAGGGCGGCAAAGAAGGCGGAAATGGAAAGGCACGCGGTCCAGATCAGAATCCGGAAGGCGCCCGGCGGCGCTTTGTTGGAGTCTTCGAGCGACGAAGGCAGAAGCACGACTTCGTTGGTCTTGGTGGCCCGGTCGCTGAGGATGCGCGGCATGGAGTGACGGTTGCCTAACCCTATTTTACGCCTGTGCAGTGAGCGGACGTATCGGCATGGCATCCCCTTTTGCGGGAACTGCTGGAGGCCCCTTAGAATTGGAATCAAGCTCTGTTTCTTCACATGTTCAAGATCAAAAGCCGACTCCGACCAAGCGAGCGTCGAAAGAGAGAAGCAGCGAGAAGATATGAGACGTTCAGCCGACTTCCAACATGGGTCATTGTGGGCGGAGCTATCGCGGCCTTGGCATATGCCGTTGTTATGGCGGCGCGCATGCTTATCCCGCATTCGTTTCGGCCACGCAGATTTAGCGCGCCACCCGAATCCGCGCGCAATTTCCCGATCCCGGTATAATGAGGGCGAAGGCACCCATGGCGATCCAAATCAAGCCCGAAACAGAGCAACTGGTTCAGGCCGAGATTCAGAGTGGCCGCTTTCATTCCATTGACGAACTGATCGTGGAGGGTGTCCAGGCGTGGCGGGAGATACATCGCGCCAAGCAGCCTGCTGCCGGGCCTCGGCGCCAGGCCGTGGAACAGGCTCTCGCGTTTGCCCGCGACCGGGCCATTGATTTAGGCGGCGTTTCCATCAAAGAATTGATCCACGAAGGCCATCATTTGTGAGCCAGTGGGTGGTCGATGCGTCCTTGGCGCTCGGCTGGTACCTGAAAGACGAAGAGGACCGCTCCTACAATCTCTCTGTGCTCGCCGGACTCGATCAGAACGAGGCCGTCGTTCCTTTCCTGTGGTGGTATGAGGTCTCCAATGCGCTCCTGATGGCCCACCGCCGGAATCGGGTGTCGATGGTGGAGGTTGTCGAGATCCTGGAAAGTCTTCGTATGTTACCGATCCTTATTGACCCGCCGGACGATCGAGTCGTCGCCGAACTGCCTGCCCTTGCCCTCAAGCACGGTCTCACCGTATACGATGCAGCGTACCTTGAACTGGCCATCCGATCCAAGCTGCCTGTAGCGACCGGGGACAAAGCGTTGAAGCGGGCCATGGCGTCCTGCGGCATCACGACTGTGATGCCGTAGAGTTCGTGCCGCCAAACTCACGCATCTCGGCGGGCAGACGTATACTGAATGAGCCCGGAGACCGAAAGGCCGATGATTGGGCTTCGAGAGGGGAGGTACACAGCGATGTTCACCTTGCGTCGTGCGTTCGGCATATTCGCGGCATTGTGCTTTTTTAGCGTTGGCGGACCGGCCGCCGAGCGCCCTCCCGTGATGGGCCGCAACGCGGGAGTATCGGCCGGTCACCCACTGACTACGGCGGCGGCCTTTGAAATCCTCACGCGCGGCGGCAATGCGTTCGACGCGGGGGTCGCGGCGCTGCTGGTGGGAGGCGTGGTGGAGCAAGACCTGTACGGCCTGGGCGGCGAAGCGCTGGTCCTGGTCTATCCGCGCAGCGCGGGCAAAGTCACTTCCGTGGTGGGGCAGGGCTGGGCTCCGCGGGGCGCCACCATCGACTGGTATCTGGCGCAGCACAAAGATCTGAATGGCGAAGGGCTGGACCCGGCGGTGATCCCCGGCGCGCTGCATGCGGCTCTGACGGTGCTTGAGCAGTGGGGCACCATGAGCTTTGAGCAAGTTTCGGCGCGTGCCATCGAGTACGCCGAGCAGGGGTTCCCCTTGCGGCCGCGGACGGCGCGGGCGATCCAGAATAATCTCAAGTTCTTCGAGCCCTGGCCCGAAAACCGGGCCTACTGGTTGAAACCGGATGGCTCGTTATACAGCGCCGGTGAGACGATTAAGCTGCCCACTCTTGCGAATACGCTCAAGCGTATGGTGGAAGCCGAGCGGGCAGCCCGGCGCAAGGGCCGGAAAGCCGCGGTGGCAGCAGCGCGCGACCGGTTCTACAAGGGCGATGTCGCGCGTGAGATGGTGGCGTTTCTCCAGCAGCACCAGGCTCCGTTCGCGCTCGCGGACTTTGCGGAGTTTTTCGCCAAGCTGGAAGAGCCGGCGACGATCAACTACCGGGGCTATCAGGTCTACAAGCACGCGTTCGGCAGCCAGGGGCCGGTGCTGTTGCAGGCGCTGAACATCCTGGAGCGCTTCGATCTGAAATCCATGAAGCACAACAGCGCGGATTATATCCACACGGTGGTGGAAGCATTGAAGCTGGCTTACGCGGACCGCGACACGTATTATGGCGATCCGCAATTCGTGCAGACGCCGGCCGAGGGCTTGTTGTCGAAGGCTTACGCGGGCGAACGGGCCCAGTTGATCGATCCGCGCCATGCGTCGCGCGCCTTCGTTGCCGGAAACCCGCTGGCGTTCGACTCCAAGGTGAAGGAGTGGAACTACTGGAAGGCCAACATCGCGGATGGGAGCAAGCCCGGCATGATCGGACAGGACGCCGAGCCGCTGCGCGGAGCGAGCCGCGACACCACGCACATCGCCATTATCGACAAAGACGGCAATATATTCGACAGTACGCCCAGCGGAGGCTGGATCGGCGGCGGTGTGATCCTGGGGAAAACCGGCATCAGCATGAGCGTGCGGGGGGAGCAATTTTGGCTGGATAAGACGAGGGCGGCGCAACTACGTCCGCGGGCGCGTCCGCGCTACACTCTGACCCCGAGCATCGTGCTGCGCGACGGCCAGCCTTTTATGGCCCTGGGCACTCCGGGAGGCGACAATCAGGATCAGACCATTCTCCAGGCATTCCTGAATATCGTGGAGTTTTGGCCGGACTGGTATCCGAACCTGCACGAAGCCTTTGCGTGGCCGCGCGCGCAGACGCTGCACTTCTTCGGCTCGTTCTGGCCGCACGACGCGGGCTTCAATAAGCTGAATCTGGAAGAGACGATTTCCGACGCGGTCTTCCAGGAGCTGAAAGCGCGCGGTCACGAGGTGAACAAGATCCGGCCGTTCAGCATCGCGAGTTGCGCGACGGCGGTGCTGATCGATCCGGCTAGCGGCAACCGCATCGCGGGGGCGGATCCGCGCCGCGACTGTTACGCGATGGCGTATTGACCGGACGCGAACGTCGAATAAGCAAGACCAATAGCTTCTGTATGCGGCGTAAGAGCAAAGCCGCTCACACGGCAGACGCTACGGCGTGGGTGTATGTCGAGGCTTCTCTTCGGCGGCTTGCTTTCAGGATGCGGAAGGATCCGGGCCGCTTCCGATAGAGATCTAACGTCATCCCAAGGTACAATCCGCTTCCTGATTGAGTAAACTTTAGGTCACGCGTGTGTGCCGCGACTATTGCCAAGGATCGCGGCGACCGGGGTACTTGCGTAATCGCTTATGTCACAACGCGACCCTAGAAATTCGGCCCGGTTTTTGCGCCGGTCCGTCATCGGTTTCGTTGGGATCCTTATTTTGGCCGACATCGCCGTGACTTTTCATCCCGCCCTAGCGATTCTTCTATTAGGTATGAAGGCGAAGACTAGCCCCTATTGCAGCGTTTGGCAGGCAGTCGAAGACGCAAAGGTGAAACTGCGCCGGGACGCACGGCGCGAGGCGTTGCTTGCGAAGTCTCATCTTGTTCGCAAAGACGGGGCCTACCAACTCTGGTCCACGCCGAAAGGCGAATTTTGGGTCCCCGAAAATAACACCAACATCCTGGCCATCCTGCTGGCTCAACAGGAGGACACAATTTACGGCGATGCGCGGACGGGCGGAGCAAGGACAGGCGACATCGTGCTCGACGGCGGTGCCCACATTGGCGTATACGTGAAAACGGCGTTGGACGCGGGCGCGGAAAAGATAGTTGCCATCGAACCGTCGCCGGATGCCCTCGAATGTTTGCGAAGAAATTTTCGCAATGAGATCGAGGCTGGTAAAGTTGTGGTGTATCCGAAGGGGATCTGGGACGAAGAAAAACGGTTGATTTTCTACCAAAACGGCAATGGAGCCGCCGGCGACAGTTTCCTGGTGCAGAGCGCCGGTGCGACGCCGATCACTAATATCCCAGTCACGACCATCGATAAAATCGTGAAGGAGCTGGGACTGCCGCGAGTGGATCTGATCAAGGCCGACATTAAAGAGGCGGGAACGCGCATGATCCTGGGGGCGGAGCAGACCATCCGCGCCTCTCACCCGCGGATGGTGATCTCAACCGAGGAAGAACCGGAGGACCCGGCGGCCATTCGCGCCGCTATCATGAGAATCGCTCCGAACTATCATTTTCGTGCGGGTCCCTGCCTGTTCGGCCAAGACCAGATTCGCAACGATACGCTGTTTTTCGAATAAGAGGTTGCCGGCAATCCGGATTGGTTTGTTACGCCATGGCGTATTGAGCGGGCGGCGGGCGCGGCTACTGCTTCGGTTTGCGGAAGCGGCGCGCCGCGGCGGCGGAGATGCGGCGCATCAGCGGACCGGGGACAGCGCGGATAACGGCGGACAGCAGCTTGTACCGCCAGCCGGGGATCACGATGAGCTGGCCGCGGTCGAATCCGCGCAGGGATTCGGCGACGACAAAATCCGCGCTCATCCAGAACTGCTTTGGTATGGGGCCGCGGTCCATGCCGAGGACGTCGTGAAATTCGGAATAGGTGAAGCCGGGGCACAACGCTTGCACTTTCACGGGCGACCGTTGGATTTCGAGTTCGATCGCCAGACCTTCCGTGAAGCTGGTTAACCACGTTTTGGTGGCGCAATAGCTGACGTTGGATGGCGACTGCTCAAACCCAGCTACCGAAGAAACATTGATGATGCCGCGGCGGCCGTCGGCGTCCGTGCGCGTCAACAATGTTCCGAGAGCCGCGTGGGACAGAACCAAAGGCGTCAGGACGTGCAGCCGGTGCATCCGGTCCTGATCTTGCAGGCCGGCCTGGTGAAAGAGACCTTTCGTGCCGAAACCGGCGTTGTTCACGAGGAGCCCAAAATGGGGTGAAGTGCGGATGCGCTCAGCCAAGGCGGCGCGCGGCCGATCCTCGGCGAGATCGGCTGGAAATATTTCGACAGACACGTGATGCGCGGCGGAAAGCTCGCCGGCCAGGCTCCGCAGGAGGTCCTCCCGGCGCGCGCTTAGCAACAGATCGTAGCCACGTGCGGCAAGTTGGCGGGCGAAGACTTCGCCGATGCCGCTGGAGGCTCCGGTGATGACAGCGAGAGCGCGTTCAGGCATGGCCGCCGTCTTTGCTTAATGCCACGTCGGGAATGCGATCCAGGCGGTGGCCGCGCGCGGCCCACTCGGCGCCGGCGAGCACCAGCATCGACGAAAGAAAGCCCAGGAAGATCAGGGTCACCGAATACTGGAAGACGCCGTACTCGTTGGCCAGCTTGCGTTGAAACGATGGCCAGACCAGCGCGTTGAGGTACTTGAGCAGTTCCATGAACAGCCCCACGAAGATCGCCGCGGGTAGCACGCGATTCAAGGGCGTGGGTCCGTTGGGTAGATAGCGGTAAATCAGAAACAGCACCAGCACCGCCAGCGGCACGGCGGCAAGCTTGAAAAACAAGATGGACACGACGGCCTTGCTGCCGCCGAGCAGAGCGCGGAATCCACTGCCGCCCAGCACGTTGGGCGAAAGGCCTGCTCGCAGGGATTGCTGGCTCAATGCTGTCAACATCATGGAGAGCAGGCCCAAGGCTCCGCAGCTAAAGATTAATCCCAAACTGACGATTTGATTACGAAAGAAGCTGCGGTTCTTGGGTATACCCCAAACGCGGTTCAGGGCGACTTCCAGGGGCTCGAAAATTCCGTTGGCCGTGAACAGGAGCAATACGATAGAGACGGCCGCGACGGAGCCGGTCTGGGGCAGATTTCGGTGCAGGAACTGGCCCAGGGCGTCGGGAAAGAAATCGCGCAGCGCCAGATCGATCGCGTCCACTGCCGCCTGCTCGCCAAAAACACGGCGCGATAACGACAACATAACGATTAAGAACGGAAAGAACGATAGAAGAACATTGGCGGCCACGGAGAAAGCGTAGACATGCACTTCGGTTTGCATCCAGTATCGGAATGTTTGCGCCAGTCCGGCCGCGAGACGCCGCATTGTCTCAGGTTAGCGGAAGCAGGCGCGGCGCCGCTGCAACAAGAAGCCGCTAAAATGGAGAATCAAATCTAAGTTTATGAACGTTTCTATCATCGGAACTGGATATGTGGGACTGACCACGGGCGCCTGCCTGGCCTACCTGGGGCATAAAGTCATTTGCGTGGACGCCGATGAACGCAAGGTCAAGTCTCTGCAGGCGGGCAAGATCCCGTTTTACGAGCCGCACCTAGGCGAGCTTCTGGCAGACGCGAAGCACAATCTGTCCTTCACCACGCAATACGCCGAAGCGATTCCGCAGGCGCAGGTGGTGTTCATCGCGGTGGGTACTCCGCCGTCCGCAACCGGCGCTCCGGACTTGAAGTATCTGGAATCAGCGGCGCGTGGTATCGGCGAGCATGTGGCGGAGGACTTCGTCGTCGTCGTGAATAAATCGACGGTGCCGATCGGGAGCGGGAACTGGGTGGGGGCGATTGTCCGGGAAGCCTATGAGAAGCGCACCAGCCAGAAGGCCAACGGAAGGTTCGCCGTTGCTTCGAACCCGGAGTTCTTGCGCGAAGGCTCGGCGATCTTCGACAGCCTTTACCCGGACCGCGTGGTCGTGGGGTCAGATCACCAGCGCACTGGCGAAGTGATGTATTCGCTGTACCGTCCGTTGCTGGAGCAGACCTTTAAGGCGCCCTGGTATCTGCCGCGTCCGGAGCGGATGGGCGCGGTGCCTCTGATTTCGGCCGATTTGGCTTCGGCGGAATTGATCAAGTACGCGGCGAATGCGTTTCTGGCGCTGAAAATCAGTTACATCAATGAAATCGGGCAGCTCGCCGAGAAGGTGGGCGCCGATATTACGCAGGTAGCCAAAGGCATCGGCCTGGACGCGCGCATCGGTACGCGATTCCTGCAAGCCGGCATTGGCTGGGGCGGGTCGTGCTTTGGTAAAGATACGGCGGCGCTGGTGGCGACTGCCGGCGAATACGGCTTGGACGCCAGCATTGTCAAGGCTGCGCGCGAGACGAATCGCAAGCAGCGTGAGCGCGTGGTGGAGAAGTTACTGGACGAGCTGAAAATCCTGAAGGGGCGCACGGTGGGGTTGCTGGGTCTGGCATTCAAGCCCGATACGGACGATCTGCGTGAAGCGCCGGCACTGGATATCGCGCGCAAGCTGATTGAACGTGGCGCGCGGGTGAAGGCGCATGATCCGGTCGCCATGGAACGGTTCCTCGAGCAGTATCCAGATATCGATATCTCTCTCTGCGCGACGCCGGAGGCGGTGGCGGAAGATGCCGATGCCGTGGTGCTGGTTACGGAATGGAAGCAGTATCGCGATCTGGATTGGGAATCCATCAAGAGCAGCATGCGCATGCCGGTGGTGCTCGATGGCCGCAATCATTTGGACCGCGCCCGTCTGGCTAAGGCGGGATTCCGGTATCTGTCGTTGGCTGGATAAACGTTGGCTGGATAAACGTTGGCTGGATAAACGTTGGCCGGATAAACGACGGCCGGATAAACGACGGCCGGATAGCCGGGATTGTGGCGCCGGGTAGAATGAGGTTGAGTCCGTGAATCACCTGCGCCACCTCCTTGAAGAGGATCCGCCGAAAGGCCGCCTAGACCGCGCCGCTCTGGAACTGGCCACCATCGATACACCGGATCTGGAGCCCGAACCCTGGCTGGAGAAACTCAATGAGCTGGCTTCCCAATTGGGCGACCGGCTGCGTAATTTCAACGACGGCCGCGATTTCGTCGAAACCGCGCAGTGTTTTCTATTCGATGAGCTGGGCTTCCATGGCAACGAGGGAAATTTCTTCGATTCCCGCAATAGCTGCCTCAACGAAGTTCTGGCCCGGCGCACCGGGATTCCCATCACGCTTTCAGTGATGTACATGGAAGTGGCCCGGCGCCTGGCGATGCCGGTATACGGCATCAGCCTGCCGCGCTATTTCGTGATTCAATTCGACGACGGCAACTATTCCACCTACATCGACCCCTATAAGGGCACGAGCATCACCGCGCACGACTGTTACGCGCTGGCGGGAGCCACGGCCGCCGATCCCGCGCTGTTACGCAGGGCGACAAAGAAAGATATCGCCATCCGCATTCTGCAAAACTTGCGCGGAGTCTATTTGCAGCGCCGGGATTGGGCCCGCGCCGTGACCACGCTGGACTGGCTTCTGATCGGCGTGCCCGATGTGGCCGCCTGGTATAAGCAGCGGGGGCTGCTCGAAATGGAGCTGAAGCGGTTGCACGAGGCGCAACGGGATCTGGAAAAGTACCTGGCGCTGGAACCCGCCGCGGTAGACCGAGCCGCCATTGTAAGACAGGTGCGGGCAATTCATGGTTATTTGGGGCGGATGAACTGATATCCTGGATGTAATTCGAGTATGGTAGATTCTCTTCCCGATAGCGATGCCGTTCTGGCGCAGTTTAACCGCCTGATTCAGGAACTGCTTCGCGGTAATATGCAGCGCAACACCTTCCGGCCGTGGGAGATCGAGCTGCTTCTAGACATCGAAAGTTGCAGTCTGCGCGATTCCAGTAAGCGCGACACGCTGAAGCGCTATCAGAAGGCGGTCCAGCGCCACATGGAAAAAGGCGCCCGCTTGCCGCTGAAGCTCTCTGAGTATTTGAGCGCGGTCAAAGCGAAACGCGCCAAAACGGAAGAACCCGCGGTTTCCTAGTCCGGCTCCGGTTGGTAAGTTCCGGTATCCTGAACATATGGCAGATCCCAACACGAACGTGGCCTCCGGCGCTCCCGGACGCACGGTGTTTTGCGTGAAGTTGCAAAAGGAATTGCCGGGCCTTGAAGAAACTCCCTTCGACACCCACCCGCTGGGCAAGCGCATCTATGAGAACGTTTCGAAAGAAGCTTGGAAAGGCTGGGTGGAACACATGAAGATGATCATGAACGAGTACCGGCTCAATCTGGGTCTGCCCGAACACCAGGAATTCATCCTCAAGCAGATGGAAGAGTATTTCTTCGGTAAGGGCTCGGAGCTGCCGCCGGAATTCACGCCGGAAAAGCACTAGGGACAGCTTCGCGGGGTGCAGCGGCTTAGCGCTGCCCGTGATGGTCGTTGTTTAGCAACCGGTGGCCGTCGTCTTCCACGCACTTGGGCGATTCTTCCAACGGCTCAGTGGAAGGCTTCACCACCCGCGCCGGCATGGTCCAGGGAGCGGCGAGAACTTTGGGGTCTTCCACCACGGCCTGATACGCCAGATTTGGCCCGACCCGCCACAAGCGCTCGGTCACGTGCATGGCGTCAGTGTGGAAGTAGCCGCCTTCGCCGAACCAGGTATCGTCCACGAAATTGGTGACGTCCACGATGAGCGTAGCGCCTTCCCAATGGGCCACGGAATCGCCATAGGCGGAAGGATTCCCGTTCACGCGGTGCGTGCGGCCGCCGGTGGAGATGATGCGATAGGGATCTCCGGAAATATCCTCGTAGAAGAAGATGATCTCGCCTGGTAACTGCACGATTTTGCGCGGGGGACCGATGCGCGGAATCCCTGGCTTGCCACAATAAAACACGGGATCCACTTTGCTTTCGTTGTCGAACAGATTTTTCACCTTGGCCTGAAACTCGGGCTTGTAGGAGGGTGCCGGCGTGGATGGCAATGCTCCTGGGACCGGCGCCGATTTCGGCAGTGCCAAGCCGCGGTCAATCTCCTTGATCGCGACCACGCCGTTGGCCTCTTTCTTTACAGCGGACGGCGGCAGGCCGATGGTATACGCCCACAGCCCGCTGATATCGGGATGGGACTGGTTCGTGACTTTTTGCTGCCCGGCTACCAGTGCGGAAACCATGAGCGCGGCCGTGATGACGTAGTAAATTCGCTGCATTAGGGGCTCCTCTATTTCTGATCGGGCACGACTTCCAGCGAAGTGCCGTCCTCGTACTTGATCCTCACCAGATAGGCGTAGAGAGTTCCGTCCTTGGCCGGGTTCGCCTCGATGGTCACCGTCTGCCCGATGGCTTTCGCGAAATCCTGGCGTCCCACCGAGACCCGGCGGAAGAAGGACGGTGGATTGCCCTCGAATCTCCAGGCATCGACGGCGCCAGTGCTGTTTTTGGCCTCGACCGATAAAACGATATGGGGATTCACCCAGTCAACCTTGGTAAGCGTTCCGGTTACGGTCACTTTCTTGGATAGGTCGAAGACCGCGGTGGTGGAATGGTGGGCCCACAGGGAAGCCGCCATGCAAAGGAGCAAAAGAGCCGTCACAATCCTGTTTCGCAAGGCAGATCTCCTGTGCCGAATACTATCACAAGCGGGTTCCGGCGTCGCGGCCGTTTGCGCATCCAGTGTCGTTGGCATCCAGCAGCGTGGCATCCTGTGATGAAAGGGATGCCCACGATTTTCACGCACGCCATCGCCGGGGCGACGATCGCGCGGATCGCGGTTGCGGGTCCGCAGCCCAAGGCGCTTTCGTATGCCGCGGCTTTTGTGGCGATGCTGCCGGACGCCGATGTCATAGCTTTCTACGTGGGGGTTCCTTATGGCGGCATGCTGGGTCATCGGGGTCTGACGCATTCGCTGGCGTTCGCGTGTGCCGCGGGGCTGGTGGGAGCGGGCTGGAGCGGGACGGGCTGGGGGCGGATCAGGACGGCCGCTTGCTTGGCGGCGGCGACGGCGTCGCACGGGTTTCTCGACGCCTTGACCAACGGGGGACGCGGCGTGGCATTTTTCGCTCCCTTCAGCAGTGAGCGTTTCTTCTTTCCCGTGACGCCGATTGCCGTCTCGCCGATCGGCCCGGCGTTTTTCTCCGAGCGCGGAGTGTCGGTGCTGGCCAGCGAAATCGTCTGGGTGTGGGTTCCCTTGCTGTTGATCAACGTAGTGATGATGGCGCGGGCCCGGCGCGCGAATCCTTCCTGAGTAGGCGTTCCTCGCGCTTGCGCAACGCCTCCGATGGTTCGAGCGCCAACGCCCGGCGGGTCAGATCCAGGGCCAGGGCGTGGTCCTTGGCGCGATGCTCGTGGTGCTTGGCGAGCTCTTCCAGTGCGCGGACGCGGAACGGATTGCGGCAGGCGGCCAGATCGTTCCAGACCGCGAGCGCCGCTTCGTCGCGTTCGAGTTTACGTTCCAGCGCGGCGATGTCCCAAAGCGTCCGGAATAAGATGTCATCAGACAGTCCGGCGTCCACGGCACGCCGGAACAAGGCGCAAGCTTGCTCGAGTTCTCCGGCGTCGCGCAGCCAGCGGGCGATACCGGCCATTTCGGAACCGTGGCGCAAAGGAGCTGTCGCCGGATCTTTGAACGCGTAGGGCACGATGCCGGTCAGGCACGCCAGGGTTACGATGTCCAGCACGTTGTGATGGAAGACGGGCAGCAGGCGGTCCATCTCACCGGTGCGGATGTAATCGAAATAGATATACGGGATCATGGCGCCGGCCACGTCGCCCTGGCGCTCGAAGCCCAGCACCTGCTGTTCGAGTTGGATCAGGCGGCAGCTCTCATAGCGTAATTTCCACAGGCGGCGCGAGCCGAACAGGAGATCCAGGTGCTCCATGTGGGCAAAGGGCGGGCGCGTGAGCGGAAGGCGGGAGCGGTTTAGGCGGTAACGCGTTTCGAGCAGCGGCTGGTCGAAGGTGCGGCCGTTGTAGGTGATCAGAACGCGGCTGGGCGCCAGATGGGAGGCGAGTGCGCTGAGCATGCTGGCTTCCTCGCCGTAATCGCGCATGAAAAACTGACGGACGCGGAAGCCTTCCGGCGTGATGCGGCCGACGCCGACGAGGAATGCGCAAGTGCCGGTGCCGCCGGAGAGGCCGGTGGTCTCGGTGTCGAGAAAGGCCCACTCGCCGGGCGGAACGCCGCGGATTGCTCCATTGGAGATGACTTCGAGCAGATCATGGGGCAAATCGGCGAGAGAACCGATGTCGGCGGAGCCATGACGGCGGTGAGATGCATAAAACGTTTCTGTCTCGTAATGTTTGCCTAGTCCGGTGGCGATTTCTTCGCCGGGAAGCCATTCCTGGGCAGGGAAGAAATCGGCGGAAACCCCTTTAAAGACGGGCGTTTCACGTGGGTTCCGCGAGGACTCCATGACCTTTGCCATGCGCTGGCGCAAGGCCGCGAGTTGATCTTGTAGCTCGCTCATGGCGCTTCGCTAGTTAGCATAGCAAGCCGGGCGCGGCGGTGCGATGCGCGCGAAACCCAATAAAAATCGGCTTTTTTTGCAGTTTTCTCTTTACAGCGCGATTCCGCATCCCTTATGATGCAGTAGTAAACGCGCTCCAGCCGCGGTTCCAGCGAAGCCGGCGCGCGGTGAAATCGTACATTCGGGAGAGTCAGTTTCAACAAAGGAGATTTATGGCAGCAGCAAAGATGACGCAGTCGCAGTTTATCAAGGCACTGGCCGCCAAGACCGGCGTGTCCGGGAAGATCGCGAAGGCCTTCGTGACCGAGTATGCCGGCATGAGCATCGCCGAAACCAAGAAGAACGGCGTGAGTGTTCTGCCGGGCATCGGCCGTTTGGTGAGAGTGGACCGCAAGGCGCGCATGGGACGCAACCCGGCGACCGGCGAAGCCATCAAGATTCCGGCCAAGAAGGTGGTGAAGTTCCGCGTGGCCAAGGCCGTCAAAGACGCCATCGTTCCGCCCAAGAAAAAGTAGGGGAGAAGAAGCAGGAAGTTTTCCACAAGTAAAAACCCCGCGTAGGCTGACGTGCCGCCGCGGGGTTTTTGCTTGAGTTAGAAATTACCGATTAAGACAGGTTCGAACTGCGAACACCGCCAGGAAGGGCTCTTATGCCTGCTTCTTGTCGTCGGGGGTAGTTGCAGACGCATCGCCTTTCAAAGAATCTTTGAAATTGCGTATGCCTTCGCCTAAGCCTTTGGCAAGTTCGGGAATCTTCTTGCCGCCGAACAGCAGGATGGCGACAATCAAGATAACCAGCAGCTCCGGCAAGCCGATAGAACGTAACATATGCGGCCTCCTATTCGTTAGGATAGCATAGCGCAAGACGGTGCCTTAAACATGACACGCCGCAAGAAGAACGCCAGGCCGGAAAAGTTCGATCAATCCAAGGAAGTCCGGGCCATTGCCCGCGAGCGCGTTGGCACCGTAAAGCCTTCCCAGACAATAGATTCCAAGGCCGTCCGGAAGAAGCCCAAGCATAAGAAACCCCTGGTCCAGGAAGACTAGACCCGTGGTACAAGAAGCCCATGGTACAAGAAGTTAAAGATATGGCGTTTCAAAAAGTAGGGGAGCTGCGGCTGTTGCCGCCGGGGTCGGCGCTGCATGTCCGGCTAGGGGACGACGCGGTGGCGGTTTGCAATGTGGACGGAACCCTGTACGCGATGGACGGCATCTGCCCTCATTCCGGCGGGCCGCTGGGCCACGGCGCGCTCGAAGGACACGTTCTGGCCTGTCCTTTCCACGCCTGGGAGTTCGACTGCCGGACCGGAGCGTGCGAAACACGTGATCAGTTGCGGCAGGCGACTTATCCCGTGAAGGTCGAAGCCGGCGAGATTCTGGTGGACGTCTCTCAACTTGCCTGAGCTACCCGAAGTCGAAAGCGTCGTGCGGACTCTCACCCCCCATCTGCCGGGGCGGCAAATCGTGGCGGCGGAGTTCTCATCCAGGTTTGTCACGCCGGGGGATCGCAAGGCTCTGTCGCGAAAGGTCACGGGCCGCACCATTCAATCCGTCCAGCGGCGCGGGAAGTTCATCGAGATCGCCCTCGACCAGGGCAAACTTACCGTTCACCTGGGCATGACGGGGCGGCTTCTGCTGGATGCAGCGCCGGGTAAACACACCTACGGGCGGTTCACCCTGGATTCGGGCACGCTCACCGGAACACTGATCTACGACGACCCGCGACAGTTCGGGAGGATCTTGTGGAATCACGACCTGAGCCATCTGGGTCCGGAGCCGCTGGAGGTGAGCCTGGAGGAGTTTCAGCAGCGCCTGAAGAAGCGCAAGAGCAAGATCAAGGCGCTGCTGCTGGATCAATCTTTCGTCGCGGGGGTCGGGAACATCTATGCCGATGAGACGTTATTCGCGGCGCGGGTACATCCGCTCACGATCGCGTCACGGCTGACTAAAGCGAAGGGGGCCGCAATTCATCTGCACATGCGCGAGATTCTGGCGCGGGCCATCCGGCTGGGCGGGTCGTCGATTTCCGATTATGTGGACGCCGAAGGTAATCGCGGCTGGTTTCAACTGGAGCATCAGGCCTACGGGCGTGAGGGCGAACCGTGCAAGGCGTGCGGGACGCCGATCCGCAAAATTACCGTGATCCAGCGCGGGACCCACTACTGCCCGCGGTGCCAACGGCGGTAGCGGCGGCATCGGCGCGGGCGCGCGCAATTTCATCGGCCACTTCCACCACGGCTTTCATTTCCTTAACGTCGTGCACCCGCACCATATGTGCGCCGTACAGGATGGCCGCGGTGACGGCGGCGGCAGTGGCGAACTCGGTCTCCACGAGATTTTCGCGGGATAGGAAGTGCTTGCGAGAAGGTCCCACCAGCAGTGGCAGTTCCAGGCGCGCCAGTTCGTCCAGGCGGCCCAGGATTTCGGCGTTCTGCTCCTTGCGCTTGCCGAAACCGAGGCCGGGGTCAATCACAATCCGGCGGCGGTCCAGACCCGCGCGGACGGCGCGGTGGACGGAGGCCCCCAGTTCGGCGGCGATGCTCGCCACGGGATTCTTCAGCGGTGGAAGCTTTAGCCAGGTGTCCGGCGTGCCGCGCATGTGGTTGATGATCAGTCCGGCATCGGCCTGGATGACGGTGCGCGGAAGGTCCGGATCAATGGTGAGACCGCTGGGGTCGTTGATGATGTCCGCGTCGAGTTCGAGCGCTTTTTCGGCGACGGCGGCTTTGTAGGTATCGACGGAGATCGGAATGGTCAGCTTATTGCGCAGGCGCTTGAGGACCGGGACCAGGCGGCGCAGTTCTTCGGCTTCGGAAATGCGCGTGGAGCCGGGGCGCGTGGATTCAGCGCCAATGTCGATGATGTCGGCGCCCTGTTCTTCAAGTTCAACGGCGCGGGCGAAGGCGCGGTCCGGGTCTTCGTACTTACCGCCGTCGGAGAACGAATCCGGCGTGACGTTGAGCACGCCGATGATGAGCGTGCGCTCCCCCAGTTGAATCTGCTTGCCGCGGACTTTCCACTCAAAATGCTTACGGGACATTCACTGCTTTCAAAATCGAGAGTACTTCCACGATAGCGCGATTCGAGGCGTGGGCAGTTGGACTCGCCGGGTGGGAGACTCACTGATACAAGGAGAGTACCATTGAGGACGCCGATATGTTCATTAAATCGATAATCATTGAGGCTTGTATGGGCTTCTGCTTGACAAGCAACTTCAGGATGTTTCGTAAGAGTTGAATAACCTCATCAAATTCCTGGGTGTTCCGGACGCTCTTTGCCCAACGCTTGAAGAAATCCTCGCTTCTTCAAGTACCAGTCGGAGCGCATCTGGATCTGTGAGCAACACAATTCCGTCGCCTTGGCCCTCCTCCCCTCGCATCAACCGATAACCATGATGTGGTGCGGCAAAAATTGGGAGTGTTTGCTGAGCCACTACGCGAACGCAAGAAGGCACTTGAAGGGGTACTTCAAGATATTGGCATTGCCAAAGAAGGGCCGGAGGTTTGCGAACTGCATGGCGGCAGATCGCATTCACTTGCTAAAGCCGCCCCGGCCTACGTCGCGAACGATTGGATGCACACGCGATGGCTGACAACTTTACTTGCCCGTGAAATGCTGTCCGATCTGGAGTCTTCTCTAACGGAACGCCTAAAAAAACTGCAGAGATGGGGGACGACCCTTGCGGTGGCCGCATTCGTTCTGGGATATTTCACCAGGTTCTGGGGTATTGTGCTGATCGTGGCGTGCGGAGGAGTATTCGCCAGAGCAGTGTGGATTGCATAAACACAGTCGGTCGAACGAATCATTGGTGAAGTTCAATCCGGTTTCTACTCTGGACGCGTCCTGGTAGAGCGGCTAGGGCGGTTCCGATGTACCGTTCCGAGCATACTGACCGGCGTACTCCGCGTGCAGCCTGGCACCCAGGGGTGCAAGGCCGCCCCCGGCTGTATGTAGCTTTAGCCCCGCATTTATATAAAGACTCATGAACGATTTCTATAGCAGGCTTGAACAAATCCAAGGCGTTATACGCGTTCTATCAGGGGATGCATTTCGACTTGAGAAAGCGTTTGGCCCACGATGTCTAGTTGAAATTGATAGCGAAGTTGCCGGAGTACATCGGCACTACGTCCGCGCTGTGTTCGCACTAATTGAGGCGGTTGTAGAGCAGCACAGGCTATTGCTTCTCGATCCGGCGCGCCGTTTGTGGACGCTGACGGCTAGGTGACAGCTCGGGCCTGGCTACCCGTAGCGCCGCCATTTCTTAGGCGGAATCTACTACTTCGGAGCGGGCGCGGGGTAGCGCCGGTTGCTCAGGGTCACCGGGTGCGGATCACCGCGGTGGCAAGTGTAGCAGGTAACCTTCTGCTCACCCACGGGAAAAACGCCGGTACCTGGAAACTTCTGGTTGATCTGCCGCACGAGCAGGATCATCTTGCGCGCGACGTCTTTGCGCGGGTTCGCGTCCGTCTCCTGGGGCCTCCCGCCGCCATGGCAATATGCGCAGTCCACGTTGAGCGCGTCGCGAAATTCACCCATGAGCGATTCCGCGCCATGAACGCGCGTCTCCACAGGCACGATTTTCAAACTGATGCCGGGCCTCTGCGGAGGGGGAGGCGCGCCCATCGAGTTGGCCCGGTTATAGAATTTCTCCGCTGGCTTTCCCTAATCCGTCGGTAAGGATTGGCTGAGGCGCGGCGCGAATAGAGCAAGGTTGGAAAGCGGCAAAGGATAGGGGCGTTTGAGTTGGGGCTGCTGGATTAAGCGAGGGGCAACAAAAAAACACCGATTGGTGCGAGGGAAAGCGGATA
>CAMAVI010000051.1 GCA_945861625.1 Candidatus Sulfopaludibacter sp. SbA3 | reverse complement strand
GCTTCGCTCGTGCTCCCTACGTGCCACCGGCAGCAAAACCGCTGGCGGAAGCGCGGGAACCTTATGGTTGTTCATGTGTAAGAGATTCTTTCTCGCCCTGCACTGTAATTAAGGAACGAGGAGTGTCTCAGCTATGTTGGCACGGAGGGTTGGATGATAAGTCGGCACTTCGTCGAAGTGACCCGTTTTGGCCAACGAAAACGGATAGCTCCTGAGTAACACTAGATCTCTATCGGAAGCGGCCCGGCGGACAAGCGCGGAAGAGCGGGACGAGGCTTGGGCCGGGGCGCTTCGGATAGAGTCGTAAGAAGGAAGCGGCTGGCGCGGCCAGCATCCGCTGTTCACGCTTTAGAAGTACATCGTGAAGAACAAGCACAATTCCGAAAGCAGTTCGGGCCAGATTACCAGACTGACCTGGACCTTGTGTTCTGCAATCCTGACGGATCGCCACTGAAGCCAGACTCAATTTCTTCTGCCGTCAGCGCGTTGTGTAAGCGCCTGAAGCTCCCGAAGGGTGTCAGCCTTCATGCCCTGCGTCACACGCATGTATCGCACCTATTCGCGTCTGGAGTACCGCTCACTGAAATCAGCAGACGGCTAGGGCACTCCAACCCACACGTCACAGCCACCATCTACGCTCACATGCTACCCGGTAGGGACAACCTTGCAGCGGAAGCGTGGGAGAAATTCCAGACCGATAACCGGAAGTCAAAACCTGCTGCTAAAGGTGCTGTCCAGTAGCGCGTGTGCTCGTGTGTGCTCGCGTTCCTTGTAAGTGCTTGAAAGTATGGTAGCGCTAACGGGAATCGAACCCGTATTTAAGCCTTGAGAGGGCTCTGTCCTAACCGTTAGACGATAGCGCCAGAATCTTCATTATACGATAGGGCTTCTATCAGTACGTCTCAACCTTGGGCGCTTGTTCGATCCGCGGACGCAGGCGGAAGTGATACACCATGGCGCCGGTGGCGATGGTGATCACGGCCGCGAGTGAAATGACGGGCTTGAACTGCACGCCGCGTACGATCATCCAGGCCCCTACCAACAGAAACACCGCCGGCACCAAAGGATAGGCGAAACTCACCACGCGCAGCTTCTGCCAGCCCTCACGGCAACGGAAAATCATGAGCGACGCCACGCTCATCACCGCGAACGCGTTGAGCGTGAAACCGATGTAGATGACCAGTTGCGGAAACGGCGTCAGCGTCATCAGCATCGCGCATACGCCTTGCGCCAGGATCGCCCCCACCGGCGTATGCCACTTTGGATGGACCCTCGCCGCCGAAGCCAGGAACGCGCCGTTTTTCGCCATCGCATAGTAAACGCGCGGCCCGATAGTCACCATCGCGTTCACGGTCGACATCAGCGACAACGCCATCAACGCGGAGAAGATTTCGGCAACTTGCGGACCGAACAGGCGTGAAGCCGCCAGCGCTCCTACCGCCAACTCCCCTTTCAAATCCTCCAAGGGAGCCGCATAGATGAACACCATGTTCAATCCCACATACAGCGCGGCAACCAGAATCGTCCCCACGGTCAGGGCCAGAGGAAGCGTCCGCGACGGCTGCTGCAATTCCTCGGCGACATACGTGGCCGCGTTCCACCCGCTGTAGGCCACGTAGATGAAAAACAGGCTGACGAAGAACTGCGCGGGTATCGAGTTCGTGGACGTGCGCGCGGCGGGCATCGAGAAGTGCGACCAGTCTCCTTTCCCGACAGTGAATGCGAGGACAATGAACGCCACCAGGATGAGCACCTTGGCCGTCGTGAGCACGTTCTGCAAGCGAGCCACCCTTTGCACGCCGAAAATATTGATGATCGTGAACAGCAGCACCAGAGCGCACGCGACGACTTGCGCCCATCCAAACGAGAACTTCCAATCGCCCGCGCCAAACAGGACTCGCGAGCCTTCCAGATGCAGGGCCGGAAAGAACTCCGCCAGATAATCGGAGAACGCCAGGGAAGCCGCCGCGATGGGCGCCGAAAAACCGGCAAAGAAGGATACCCAGCCGGTCATGAATCCCCACGTCGGCCCATAGGCCTGCGTGAGATATACATACTCGCCGCCGGAACTGGGCATGTTGATGCCGAGCTCGGAATAGCACAACGCCCCCGACAGCGCGCACACCGCACCCACGATCCAGATCCAGATCACCAGGCTGGGCGAACCGAGATCTCCGGCCAGGAACCCCGTAGTGGTAAAGATTCCGGTGCCAATCATGTTGGACACCACCAGCGCGGTCGCGCTGACGACGCCCAGTTGCCGGAGAAGCGAAGGTTTTTGCGAGGCCACTCCTATTCCATTCTAGGCAATCAAGCCCCGTGGCATTTCTTGTACTTTTTGCCACTGCCACATGGGCACGGGTCGTTGCGTCCCGCTTTGGCGGCAGGCGGCTCGGGGCCGGGACTCGGAGGCGCCGCGTCTTGACCATGAGCGCGCTCGTCTTCTTTTTCCGCTTCAAACACCGGGGCCAAACCGTGCAGACGCAGGCGCTCGTCCAGGGCGAACATCACCAGTTCCGTCTCGCTAGGGGTCAGTTCCGTGATGCCGTCGATTTTGCGCAGCATGCCCTTGATGCGGCCGCGCGTGGTCTCACCGGGCATGGCCAGCGCGTAGGCGAACAGCGCGTCTTCCCTCAGTTCATCGTAGGGTTCGTCGCGGTCGAAGAAGTGGGCGATCTTATCCGCATGAGCAGTCAAGCGGAAATATCCCGCGCCGCGCAAAGCTTGTTTCAGCAGGTCAAGGCTCTTATTCTCCGGCTGGCTCTCGTCCAGGTGCATCGGAAAATACTTGGCGTAGGGTTCCCATAGCGAGCGCCACATGGCTTCCAGCGCCTTGACGCGCGCCCGGCCGCCCATCCCATACAACGCTTCCAGACCTTTGCGAACATCGTCGCGGTCGGCAACTGCGTAAAGCCCGAGAGCTGCGCCGCAGCGTTCCTCGACCGGCTTGGCTTCATCGTTGAGCACGGCGATCATGGCGTCGCGGATCTCAGCCGTTTCCGTCGCGTCACCCAAGGAGGCCCACGCCTCCGCGCGCACCTTGGCTTCCGGGTCGCTCTGCGCAAGTTGCCACAACGCCTTACGTGCCGGCGCGTCCAAATTCTGATTGAAAAAACTGTGCGCGGCGCCCGCGCGGAGATCGGGGTCGGGCGAAGCTAGCATTTCGACCCGTTCGGATTCCTCCAAAACATCGAACGGAGGCAACTCACTCTCGGGATATTCGGCGAAAAGATCGAAGGGTTCGGGTTCGTATTTTGGCTCTGGGGCGGTCAATTGTTCCAGCGCGTAGTCGAGTTCGCGGCGCAAATCGGCTTCGGATTCCGGAACCTCGGCCAACATCTTTTCGAGCGCCGGACGCCCGGCTGCGTCGCCATAAAGCCCGAGACAGAACGCTCCATCCGCGGCGTCATACTCCAGGTGTTCCAGCAACAACTGCAACACGCGCGGATCGCGGACGCGCAACCCAGCCAGCAGAAATGCTACGTCGGAGCCCTGTTCTTCTCCCAGCTCTTCATAGAGCGCCAGCAGCGGACTGACGGCCTTCTCGCCATACGGCAGCAGGGCCTGAATAAGGCTGTCATCCACGTCTTCGGGCGCCCGCCGTATGGCGTCCATATAGAATTCCACCGCTTCCGGAGTTTGAAAATGGCGGAACAGATCGATCAACAGTGGATCGAGATTGATGGGGAACTCATCCTGCGGGGCGCGGGAGAAACGCAGCGCCTCCGCCGCGGCGGAGGCCGCTCCGCAATCGAGAATGGATTGCAAAAAGCGGCGGTCCACGCCGATTCGTCCGCGTGCCGCCGCTTCGAGTAGTTCGTAAGTGTTTGCAGGCCCCTGGCCGCCGGCCACTGCCTAGTCTTCCTTCACCACATGCACCGGCAGTTCCACCGACACTTCGCGGTGCAGCTTGACCGATACCTTGAAATCGCCGAGCATCTTGATCGCTTCGTCCAGATGGACTTTGCGGCGGTCGATGTTGTAGCCAAGCTTTTCCAGCGCCGTGGTCACGTCCTGCGATGTGACCGATCCGAACAACTGGTCGTTCTCGCCGGCCTTCTGCGCGATGGTGATTTCCACCGCCGCCAGCATCTTGGCCAGGTCCTGCGCGTCGCCGATTTCTTTGGCATCGCGCCGCAGGTGCGCCTGCCGTTCCTGCTCCACGATCTTGATATTGGATGCCGTGGCCGCTACCGCCAGCCGTTTGGGTAGCAAAAAGTTGCGGGCGTAGCCGGCAGCGACCTTCACCACTTCGCCGCGCCGGCCCAGCTTTTCGATTTCTTCTCTTAAAATGACTTCCATATCGATTTCTCCTACAGCGCTCTTCCCTAGAGGGACGTCGCGAACGGAAGCAGCACGATGTTGCGCGCCTGCTTGATGGATTCCGCCAGCCGCCTTTGGTGCGGCGCGCAGACGCCCGAAATACGCCGGGGCGTAATCTTGCCGCGCTCGGAAAGGAACGAACCTAACAGCCGGACGTCCTTGTAGTTGATATCGTCGATCTTATCGACGCAGAACCGGCACATTTTCTTGCGCCGGAAATATTGCTTCTTTCCCGCGATGGCTTTATCGCCGCCCGTGGGACGCTGGGACGCGCTTCCTGGTCTACCGCCTCTGGTTTCCGCCATGATGGTTTCCTCGTCCTATTCCTTGTTCTCGGCTGATTCTGGAGCTGGCGCTGGAGCCGCCGGCACGGGGTGCGTGGGAGTCGCGGGCGCCGGGTGGCTTGCTCCCGGCAGGCCCGGAGCCACGGCAGCGGGCTCGGCGGGAATCGCGGGCGCCGCCACGGGCGGAGCCGGTCTGCGGGCGGCGCGCTTGTCACGCACCTTCTTGCGCTTGTCGATTTTTTTCTGCTTCTCGTCGGTGCGCACGGTGATGAATTTGATCACCTGATCGTTGACGCGCAAACGCCGCTCGATTTCATGAACCAAGCCAGGCGCCGAAGTGAACTGGATCAGCACGTAAATGCCTTCCGAGTACTTCTGCACCCGGTAGGCCAGTTTGCGTGTGCCCCACTTGTCGGTCTTGTCGACCGTTCCCATGCCGTTGGTGATCACGCCCTGAATCTGCGTGACGATGCCGTCCACTTCCTCTTCGGGAGCGTCCGGCTTGACGATGAATAGCTCTTCGTAGACTCTCATTCTTCCTCTGTTTTTAAGCCTCCGGCGCGACGGTTAAACACCGCCATGGACTTTTCGACGCCATCAGCGAGTATGGATTCCACCGCCGCGGCTCCTCGCCCGGCGATTTCCTCCACTTCCTGCTTCTGTGCCCGCCGGAACGGCGCGAGCACAAACCTTGCTCCATCTCCGATCGGATGTCCGGGGTGAATCCCCAGCCGTACCCGGGTAAAGACATCCGTCCCCAGGCTACCGATCACGCTCTTCACTCCGTTGTGCCCCGCATCCGATCCCTTCGGCCGGATACGCAGCTCATTCCACGGAATGGCCAGCTCGTCGTACACCAAAATCAAACGGTCCGGATGCAACCCGTACCGCTCGAGCAGCCCTTTGACCGCCGGGCCACTCAAATTCATAAACGTCCAGGGCTGCGCGAGAGCCACTTTCCTGCCCTTCACTTCGCCCAATCCTACCCGCGACTGGTTTTCGATACGGGTGACGCGAATCGCATGATCCGCAGCCAACCGGTCCATCACCATGAAACCCAGGTTATGCGGCGTATTTTCGTACTCCGCACCCGGATTCCCCAGTCCAACGACGAGAAAATCGATCTCCTGCATCGGACTGGACCCCCCGGGCGTCTCTGCCGCAAGACCCTGGCCTCTGGCCCGCGCTTACTTCTTCTTCTTTTCCTCGGCCGGAGCCTCTTCGTCCTTCTTGCCCTTCTTCATCACTTCGGGCTCTGCGGCTGCCGGCGCGGCAGTTGCATCGACCGCTACCGGCTCGGCTTCCGCCTTGATGGTAATGATGTGCGAAATGACGGAATCCGCTGGACTAATCAGCTTGGTGGAGCCGGTCAGCGGGATATCGCTGGCGCGAATGCTCTGCCCGATCACTAATTCGGTAACGTCGATCCTGAATTCCTCGGGAATCTCATCCGGCAGGCACTCGATTTCAATTTCGCGGGTAATCAGTTCATGCAGACCACCCTGAATCTTGACGCCCTTGGGATCGCCGAGTGTATGCACCGGCACCTTCACCCGAATCCGCGCCGTCAAGTCGATGCGCTTCAAGTCGATGTGGAGCAGGTGGTCCTTGATGGGATCTCTTTGCCAGGCCACGATCATGACCGGCGTGGTTTCCCCACCGGCAACGGCGAGGTCAAAAATAGTGTTGTGGCCGGTCTTGCTGTTCAGGATGCGGTTAACTTCCTTGGGATTCACCGCGACCGCAACCGCGGCCCCGCCCGAACCGTACAGCACCGCCGGCGACGAGCCGCGCACGCGCAAACGGCGCGCTTCATTCTTGCCCCGCAAGGTTCGCTGCTCCGCAACAATCGTAATATCTTTTCTCATCGTCTTCTTCCTTCTTGCTCACTGGCCCTGCTATTTCCCAGCCCCTGCTCTCAAACAAATAACGTGCTCACCGAGCCGTCTTCGTGCACCGACTGAATCGCCTTCGCCAGCAGCGGCGCCACGGAAAGCTGCTTGATCCGCCGGCAATTATCCGCTTCGCCCCGCAAGGGAATCGAATTCGTCACGATCACTTCTTTCAGCCCGGAATTCTCAATTCTCTCCACCGCCGGTCCGGACAGCACCGCGTGCGTCGCGCAGGCCCTTACCGACAGGGCTCCTTGCTCCAGCAACGCTTCCGTCGCCTTTACCAGCGTCCCCCCCGTGTCGATCAAATCGTCCACGATCAGGCAATGCTGCCCTTCTACATCGCCGATGATGTGCATCACCTCGGCTACGTTCACATCCGTGCGCCGCTTGTCGATAATCGCCAGCGGCGAATCCAGGCGCTTGGCAAACGCCCGGGCGCGCTCCACGCCACCCGCGTCCGGAGACACCACGGTGAGACTTTCGCCCCCCATCTCCGAGAAATAATCGATCATCACCGGGGTCGCGAACAGATGGTCCACCGGGACATCGAAAAAACCCTGGATCTGCGCCGCGTGTAAATCCAGCGCCAGGATACGATTGGCTCCGGCCCGCTCGATCAAACTGGCCACCAGGCGAGCCGAAATTGGCATACGCGGCCGATCCTTGCGGTCCTGCCGGGCATACCCATAATAGGGTAACACTGCCGTGATGCGCTCCGCTGAGGCGCGCTTCAGGGCATCCATCATCAACAGGAGCTCCATCAGGTTCCGGTCGACGGGCGTGCAGGTCGGCTGCACCACAAACACGTCGGCCCCGCGCACGTTTTCCTGGATTTGCAGGTGCACTTCGCCATCGGAAAACTGGCGAACGTTCACCGACGCAAGCTGGCAGCCCAGCTCGTAGCAAATCTCCGCCGCCAGGGCGGGATTAGCATTGCCCGAGAAGACTTTGAAGTGATTAAATCTCATCTGGCGTAACGGCTGTGGGGCGGCCATATCAATTCGGACTCAGTTACCAACGGGTCGGACTCAGTTACCAACGGGTCGGATTCAGTTACAAGCGGGTCGTAATCTGTAGCGAACCGCGACGGAACCAGGTGCTGCTTCAATTGCCTCTGCCAAAGCCTTCGATATGCTCGACCGTTTACCAAATTGGCCGCCACCACCGTTGCTCCCCGCAATACCCGGTCCTCCTCCAAAATCTTCCGCGCCGTGTCACGCTCAACCGCGGAATCGAACACGGCAAACAAGGCCGAGCCGCTTCCCGTCATGCGGGCGCCTGCCGACTGTCTCCGCAATCTGCCCCACATCGCTTTTAGCCGGGGATGCTGCTGGAATACAACGGACTCGAAATCGTTGGCGCTTGACGCACTCGCCGCCTTCGCCGAACGGAATTCACCTAAAGTCCGCACGAAGAGCTGGAAATCATTAATTTTACGCGACAAATCGGTTGAAGTCAAACTTTCGCCGTCACTGCTTAAGTCACCGGCGGAGGGCCGCGCCAGCGCTTGGTAGGCGGGCCCGGTCGCCACATGAATTCCCGAGGCGATCACCAGCGCCGGCTCCTGCTTGATTTGAGGCAAGCCGTACATCTCGGTGCCCCGCCCGAGGGCAACCGCCGTGCCGCCATTCAAGAAGAACGGGACGTCGCTACCGAGCTGGGCTCCCAGCCCCGCAAGCTCTTCGAGTGAAACCGTGCGGCCGGCCAGCACGGGCAGAGTCAACAGGACGGCGGCGGCGTTACTCGATCCTCCGCCCAAGCCGGCACCCATCGGGATGTGTTTCTTGAGGCGGAAGCGGATCTTCGCGTGGACCTTCATCAAGTCGAGAAGGGCCTGGGCCGCCCGCAGCACCAGATTGTCGGGAATCGCCAGAGAATCTTCGATCTGCAACACCGTGCGCCGTGCGGGTTCGTAATCGATCTCGATCGTATCTGCCAGTGAAATCGTCTGGAAAACCGTGCGCAGTTCGTGGAAACCGTCCGCCCGCTTGTGGAGAACCCGCAGATCCAGATTGACCTTGGCCAGAGACTGCAGCCGGACAGACCGGGTCATGGCACTAGTAATGCACTAACGACCGCACATCGAGACCAGGCAGCTTTTCCCGGCCCTTCAGGAAATCGAGTTCGATCACAAACTCAAAGCCCACTAGCTCACCGCCCAATTTGCGGATGAGCTGCGCGACGGCAGCCGCCGTGCCGCCGGTCGCCAGAACGTCATCGACAACCAGAACGCGCTTACCGATCTCGACAGCATCGCGATGGACTTCCAAAACGTCGGTCCCGTATTCGAGTGCGTATTCGACGCGCTCCGCCGCGGCGGGAAGTTTGCCGGGCTTGCGGACAGGCACGAATCCGGCACCCAAAGCGTAAGCCACCGCGGGAGCGAAAATAAAACCGCGAGCTTCAATGCCCACCACGGTGTCGATACCTAGGCCGCGGTAACCTTCAGTCAAACCATCGATCACGGACTTGAGCCCTTGCGCGTCTTTCAACAGTGTGGTGATGTCATAGAACAGGATACCGGGCTTGGGAAAATCCGGCACTTCGCGGATCAAACTTTTCAAATGATTCATGGGACGGGAGCTTCAATTCTAGCATTGGCTTCCATCGCCAACCCACCCTGCGGATTGCGCGCCCATAGCCGCGCCAAGCCCTTATCTGGGCCGCCTTCTTCCGGTTTCCCGCATACCGTGAATGGTGCAAGATCGAACAGGGGGCTCACCGCTCGGAACTGGAACCGCGTCACGCGCGTTCCTGGCAGCGACCGGAGCAGCAAATCCATCAGCAGAGTCGCGATCAAGGGGCCATGCACCACCAGCCCAGGATAGCCCTCCACTCTTCCCGCATAACGGCGATCGTAATGGATGCGATGTCCGTTAAAGGTCAAAGCCGAATAGCGGAACAGCAGTACGTCGTCGGGAGTGACGACGCGCTGCCACGTAGCGTCTAGTGGCGCTATGGGCGGAACCGGCGCGGGATCAGCCGGATTCGGATGATCGCGGTACACGATATCGTGCTCTTCCGTGATCGCCAAGCCTTGCGAACCACTGATTTCGTGCCGCACGAGCACAAACACCAATGCACCGGAGCGCCCCTGCTTCTGCGTCACATCGACGATCCGCGAAACACGCGTGATGGTCTCGCCGATCCTCAGCGGTTGGTGAAAATCCAGCCGTCCGCCGGCCCACATCCTGCGCGGCAGCGACACCGGAGGCAGGAATCCTCCTCGCTGAGGATGCCCGTCCGGCCCAACCTCAGATTGCCGGGCGATGGGCAGGAAATACAGCCAATGCCACAGCGGAGGCAACGGGTCACCAGGTTGCGGCAACGGATCGTCGCGGTCGAGCGTGGCGGCCAGCGCCGCCACCGGAACCGCCGTCACCGCATCGCTGCGCGTTTCCGTGCGCCCAATCCATTGCTTTAAGATTGCCTCTGCATCCATGTTTATCGACCGTGTTTCTCGACCGTAACATATTACGAAGGAGTGTCATGAACAAAGAACTATTCGAAAAAGGCCTGGCCATCCGCAAATCCGTATTGGGCACCGACTATGTTGACAAGGCGCTGGCCTCCGCCGACGACTTCAACCGTCCCATGCAGGAACTCACCACCGAGTATTGCTGGGGCTGGTGCTGGGGGCGTGAAGGACTGGACAAGAAGACCCGCAGCATCATCAACCTGGCGATGCTATCGGCACTTAATCGTCCGCACGAAATCAAAGTACATGTCCGAGGGGCGATCGCCAACGGTCTCACCAAGGACGAGATCCGTGAAGTCTTCCTACAGGTGGCAATTTATTGCGGGGTCCCCGCCGGCGTCGACAGCTTCCGCATCGCCAAGGAAGTGTTTACGGAGATGGGAATATAAACTTGGGGGAAAGTACCCGCGATGGGTGCAGTCCCCCAACCCATCCTGCGCAGCTCCGTAACATGTTGTTAATGAATGCCTCCAGTTTGGTTTCCGAATTGCAATATTCAGGTTGCTGTACGGATTCGAAGGAGGCCATCAATGAATATGACATTCGTAGTCGCGACTTGGGCCGCGCTGGGAGCAGCTACGCTGGCTCTGGCGGTCTATCGGATAGTTTTTGTGACCCACAATGAGGAAGACATCCTCAGGCTGGCGCCGGGGGAAGAGGGTAAGGCCCGCCAGCAAGTCACTGTAGCGAAGAAAGTAAAAGGAATCGACCGCTGGGGCGAGACCATGACCGTGGTATTCGCCGTGATCGGGCTGGGATTGGCATCGCTCTATCTGTACCAAGCCTGGGAGAACCCGAATCCCGGCCCAAACAATTTTTACCGCATGAATACACCCGACAAATAGGGCGCTGATTAAGCAGAACCAGCAGCCGCCCGTGGCGCTCCCGAAACCAATCGCGAGAGCCACGGGTGTTTTTTGTATGTATCAGCCAAGTCTGTCCCAATCGCCCGGGTCAATATGAGCTTGGCTGAGGATGCTTCGTAAGGTGCCGACTGGGACTTCGCCCTTCCTGGGCACAATAGCGGTGTCCACAAGCTCCTCCAACCGCCGGACAAATTTGACGTGACTTCCGCGTTGACTGGCTTCAACAAAGCCTGCTGCTTCAAGGCGGCGCTTGATTTCGCGGAACGATTGCGGCTTAAGCCGCCCCAACCTCAACCTCGATCGTGCGGACTTTAGGAGGACGGGAGGCTTGGGGCGGCTCGAAGTGAAGCTCCAATGCTTCCTTCAAATTGGCGAGAGCCTCTTCTTCCGTCGCACCCTGACTGGCGACATCGACCTCGAGGCATTGGGAAACGTACCAGTTCCCTTCTCGCCAGACACTCGCTGCGAACGGTCGTTTCATGCCCATATTCTTTCACATTAGGGCCTGATCCGCTTAGAGAAAATGCTATTCTGACAGGGAATTTGGTAGTTTGATTTGTTTCTTTAGCCGAGTGCGAGCTGATCGATCGTGATGGTGTTCCCCGGCCGGGTGTCTCCTACGGGCCGCGCGATTGGTCTAGGCGCGGCCCTTTTCTTACGGCGGGGCGCCCGAATCGAGTAACGCATAGCTTTGTACGCCCAAGGAGAACTCAAGACATGAACCCATCGCCAGGGCCCGCAGGTGTTACTTCCAAGCCGACCAGGATCATCGTAACAGACTTTGACATTCCCTTTTGGTCAGTGGTGAACCTGATGATCAAGTGGGGTCTTGCAGCCATACCAGCCGTGATTCTCCTGACTGCGATTGTTGCTTTCTTCGGGACGTTGTTTGTAATATTTTTCGGCATTGAAGCTTCCAGAAGCATGCCAGGTATCTTCCGCTAAGTTTCGCGTTAAAATCTGCGAATCGTTCCTGTGCTCTTATCGCTAAGTTTTCTGTAATGCCAGCGGCCACCATCTCCTCAACATCACGGCATGCGTTTCTCGCGTTCCATCGTGCACTTGGGTATCATCTTAGGGCGAGGAAATTATGAGAATTCTGGTAACGCTGGTCTTGGCGGCCTCGACTATGTTCGCCGTCGAAAATCCCGCCGTGAAGTCCGCGCGGCTTTACGTGTTCGACTGCGGCCGGCTCAAAGTGGTAGATCCCAGCCGTTTCAACCTCAAAAAAGAAGAAATGAAGACGCTGGATATGTCGGTGGGGTGCTACATGATCGCCCACCCCAAAGGCACGCTGCTGTGGGATGTCGGCGTGATCCCGGACAAGAATTTTCCCGCCAGCGGACCCGCCTCCAAGCTCTACGCGATGAGCAGCAAGACCCTGAAATCACAGATGGCCGCGGCGGGATACCAGCCGGAGAGCGCGACCTATCTCGCGATGTCGCACGCGCACTGGGACCACCTGGCCAACGCCAACGAGTTCGCCAAAGCCACGTGGCTGACGCGCAAGGTCGAGCGCGACATTTTATTCGGTCCCAATCCGCCGGAACGCTCCACGCCCGACGAGTACGACGCGCTGAAGAACAGCAAGTCCGTCACGCTGCCCGAGGGCGACTACGACGTCTTCGGCGACGGCAGCGTGGTCATCAAGCCCGCTTATGGACACACGCCCGGGCATTCCGTTCTCTTCGTTAAACTGGCCAAAACCGGCGCGGTGCTGCTCAGCGGCGATCTGTACCACTATCCGGAAGAGATCACGTTGGAGCGTTACCCAACTTTCGAGTTCAACAAGCAGCAAACGCAGCAAGCTCGCGCCAACATCCAGGCGTTCATGAAGCAATCCGGCGCGAAGTTGTGGATCCAGCACGATCTGGCGGCATTCGAGAAACTCAAGAAGGCGCCCGGTTACTACGAATGAGCCTCGCGTACCGCTCGTTCACACTCGCGGCTCGGTAACGTGCGCGCTGCTGGCGCGGTACCAAGCGCGGCGTACCGGCGGGCATGGAACCGCGACAGTAATGGAGCGGCAGAAACCTACCGGGGCTGCCCACGCAGCTATACTGAAAAGCTGTGAACAAAGTCGTAACAAGTATTGAGGCCGCGGTCGCGGACATCCCCGATGGCGCGAGCCTGATGGTGGGAGGGTTCGGTCTCTGCGGCGCGCCGGACAGCCTGATTGCCGCTCTGGTGCGCAAGGGAACGCGCGGTCTGCGCACCATCGCCAACAACGTCGGCGTGGATGGGTATGGCATGGGACTGATGCTTGAAGCCGGCATGATCGCATCACATATCGGCAGCTACGTCGGCGAAAATCTATTACTCGAGCAGATGATGCTCGAAAGCAAGATCGGCCTCAAACTGATCCCGCAGGGGACGCTGGCCGAATCCATTCGCGCGGGTGGCGCGGGAATCCCCGCCTATTTCACGCCGGCCGGGATCGGCACGGTAGTCGCGGAGGGCAAGGAAGTCCGCGAATTTAACGGCCGCCAGTACATCCTTGAAGAAGCCCTCACCGCCGACTTCGCCTTCGTCAAAGCCTGGAAGGGCGACCGCCACGGCAACCTGGTCTACCGCAAGACCGCGCAGAACTTTAATCCGATGATGGCGGCAGCCGCGAAGATCACCATCGCCGAAGTGGAAGAACTGGTCGAGTTGGGTGCGTTGGAACCAGAGCGCATTGACACGCCCGGCATCTACGTAGAGCGCGTGGTCGTGAGCGAGCACAAGGAAAAACGCATCGAGCGGCTGAAATTGCGCAAGGAGGGCCGATGAGCGCCGCCCTCACGGATGCGCAAAAGCGCGAGCGCATCGCGCGCCGCGTGGCGAAGGAGCTGCAGGACGGCTACTACGTCAATCTCGGCATCGGCATCCCGACGATGGTTCCGAACTTCGTGCCAGCGGGCCTCGAAGTCATCATTCAATCGGAAAACGGAATGCTGGGCGTTGGCCCGTATCCCAAGGAAGGCGAAGAGGACCCCGATCTAATTAATGCCGGCAAGGAGACCGTAACGGAAATCCAGGGCACGTCGTATTTTTCGAGCGCCGAATCCTTCGCCATGATTCGCGGCGGCCACATCGACTTGAGCGTACTGGGAGCGATGGAAGTGGACGAGTCCGGTGATCTGGCCAACTGGATGGTGCCGGGCAAGATGGTCAAGGGCATGGGCGGCGCAATGGACCTGGTTGCCAGCGCGCGCCGCGTCATCATCGCCATGGAGCACACCACCAAGAAGGGCGCGCACAAGATCTTACCGAAGTGCACTCTGCCCATCACGGGCCTCAAAGTAGTGGATACCATCATTACGGAGATGGCTGTGATTCGCGTCACGCCGCGCGGCTTCGTGCTGCTGGAAATCGCGCCTGACACCACGGCGGAAGAAGTTCAGAAAGCTACCGGCGCGAAGCTGCACCTGGAGCAGCCGGTAAGAACCATGGCTCTGGATTAGAATACCGGACGGGAGTTGATCATGCACGCTGAACAACGAGCAGTCGCGATCACGGAAGGCCGCGTCGCCCGCATGGGCCTGGCGCTCGCCGATTGGAGCGAGAAGTGGTTCCCGGATCCACTGGTCTTCGCTTTCCTGGGCGTGGTCGTGGTGTACCTGCTGGGCATCGCCGCGGGCGAAAGTCCGTCGGCGCTGGCCCTGGAGGCCGGCAAGAATTTCTGGACGCTGATCCCCTTCACCATGCAGATGGTGATGGTCATTCTGGGCGGCTACATCGTCGCATCCGCCGGACCCGTGCGGCGCGTGATCTCCCGCATGGCGGCGATCCCGAAAACTCCTCGCGGCGCGATCACTCTGGTGGCCGCCACCGCGACGCTCAGCTCGCTGATCTCCTGGGGACTCAGCCCGATCATGGCCGGCTTCCTGGTGCGCGAGATGACCGGGCGCATTAAGGGCATGGACCTGCGCGCGGCGGGCGCGGCCGCTTACCTGGGCACGTGTTCGGTGTGGGCGCTGGGACTCTCATCATCGGCAGCGATGCTGATGGCGACCAAGTCTTCCCTGCCCCCTTCGCTCTATGCGATCAGCGGGTTGATCCCGCTCACCCAAACACTGTTCCTATGGCAAAGCATCGCGACGGCCGTGATTGTAATCCTGGTGTGTTTGGCGGTTGCCTACTTCTCGGCGCCTTCGGCGAAAAACGCGCGCACGGCAGAGGATTACTTGTTGAACTTTGCTCCCCCAAAAGAAGAAGCGGAAGTCCGCACCAAGCCCGGCGAGTGGTTGGAGTACAGTCCCCTGCTGAATATTCTGGTGGGCGGCCTGCTCGCCGCGTATCTGATCAACGAATTCCGGACGTCGCCCAAGGGCGCGCTGGCCGCGCTCGATCTCAACATTTACAACCTAATTTTCCTCACTGCCGGTTTGCTGCTGCACTGGCGTCCGCGCCGCTTTGTGCGCGCCGTGGCGGAAGCCATTCCCGCCACTGGCGGCGTCATCATCCAGTTCCCGTTCTACGCCATGATTTTCGGCATGATCACGGGCACGGGACTTTCGGCGAAGCTGGCGCATCTGTTCACGGCGGCCAGCAATCACGATACATTTCCCCTGCTGGCGGCCGGATATTCCGCCGTGCTCGGGTTGTTTATTCCGTCAGGCGGCAGCAAGTGGGTTGTAGAGGCGCCGTACGTTTTGCAGGCCGCCATCGCGCATCAAGTGCATCTGGGCTGGGTGGTGCAGATCTATAACGTCGCCGAAGCCATGCCCAACCTGGTGAATCCCTTCTGGATGCTGCCACTGCTCGGCATTCTGCGCGTTAAAGCGCGCGACCTGATCGGCTACACTACGCTGTATCTGATGGCGCTGCTGCCAGTGGTGTTCTTCCTGTGCTGGTTCTTCGCACGCACCATCGAGTTCGTGCCGCCCATGAAGTAGAGACAACTTATGACTCCACAGACCGTTCCTCCCATCCAGCAGATGCTGCAGATGCTGCATGGGCTTCACGTCTGCACATGTATCTCTTGCCTCGCGCAACTCGGCGTTCCGGACTTTGTCGAGCACGGTCCGAAATCCGCCGAGGAACTCGCCGCGCAAGTCGGCGCAAATCCGCAGGCGCTCTACCGGCTCATGCGCGCCACCGCTAGCGTCGGAATTCTCTCCGAAGGCGCGGATGGCAAGTTCTCGGAAACGCCGCTCTCGGCGGTCTTGCGCAGCAACGCGCAGCCGAGCGCCCGCAGCTTCGCGATGATGGGCGGGCGCGAGTGGCACATGCGCGGCTGGGAGCGCCTGGAAAACTCCGTTCGCACCGGCAAGACCGCGCTCGAAGAAGTGTACGGCATGTCGACGTTCGATTACATCTTCTCCCACCCGGAAGAGATGAAAATCTTCAACGACACCATGACGGGACTATCCATGATAGACAGTCCGGCGATTGCGGAGGCATACTCGTTCGACGGCATCCGCACCATTGTGGACGTGGCGGGCGGCCACGGCCTTCTGCTGGCCAACATTCTCCAGCGCAATCCGCAAATGCGCGGCACACTGTACGAAGTGCCACCAGTTCTGGAAGGCGCCAAGACCGGCCCACTCAGTCCGTTCATGGATCGCTGCGCGCTGGTTGCCGGCGATATGTTCCAGTCGGTTCCCGCCGGCGCGGATGCTTACATCATGAAGCACATCATTCACGATTGGCCGGATGACGTGTGTATCAAAATCCTCAGCCATTGCCGCAAGGGTGTGAACCCGGGAGGCAAGCTCCTGGTGGCCGATAGCGTCATCCTGCCGGGCAACGATTTCTCCATCGGCAAGATTATGGACATTCAAATGATGCTGTTCCCCGGCGGCCGTGAACGCACCGAAGAGCAATTCCGCGCGTTATTCGCCGCCGCGGGCTGGAAGCTGACACGCGTCATTCCCACGGCAGCGTCGGAGTCGATCGTCGAAGGCGTGCCCGCGTAACACTACTCCCCAGTGGCGGTGGGCCAACTCCCGCGCTGCATCTCGAGAAGAAGTTCCTCGGTCGTATCCCATCCGATGCAGGGATCCGTGATGGATACGCCGTACTTCAGCTCCGAAGTGATGGGCTGGCTTCCCGGGTGCAGATGCGATTCGAGCATCATGCCGATAATGGCATTGTTCTCCCGCATCTGCTCCACGACATTTCTGAACACCAACGGCTGGCGCGTGTAATCCTTGGCGGTGTTTCCATGGCTGCAATCGACCATGATCCTTGCCGGCATGCTGGCTTTTGTCAGCTTCGCGACGGCCCCCGCGACACTGTCACGATCATAGTTGGGCTTGTCTCCACCCCGCAGAATAATATGCCCAAAGGCATTCCCCGTTGTAGAAACAATGGAAGTCCGGCCGTTCTCGTCCATGCCGAGGAACGTGTGTGGCACCTGCGAAGCCTTGATCGCATTCACGGCAGCATCAATATTCCCATCGGTTGTGTTTTTGAAACCCACGGGCATGGAGACGCCGGAGGCCATCTCACGGTGCGTCTGAGACTCAGTCGTACGTGCGCCGATGGCCGCCCATGCAATGAGGTCGGCGAAGTACTGGATCGTAATAGGATCGAGCGCCTCCGTCGCTGCCGGCATACCCATTTGATCCAGCTCAACCAGCAATTTGCGCGCTTGGGTGAGCCCTTTTTCCATCTCGAACGTGCCGTTGTGGCGCGGATCGTTGATGAACCCCTTCCAGCCTACGGTGGTTCTCGGTTTCTCAAAATACGCCCGCATAACAATCAGCAGCTTGTCGCATTTGTCCGCAACCGCTTTGAGCCGCCTGGCATATTCGAGGGCCGCTTCGGAATCGTGGATGGAACACGGCCCAACCACCAATAGCTTCTTTGTCGACTCGCCTTTTAGAATCTGTTCGATTTCATGCCGAGCATCCAAAACGGTTTGGCGGCCCCGGCCAAGCGGAAGCTTATCCATGAGCTCTTTGGGAGAAATGATCGGGTGATAGCCCTTGATGTGTTGATCGAAAGTACGTTCCATGTTGAATTGGCTTTCAGAAATTTCAGTACCGAAGGAGCGAGCGCAGTTCCCGGCTGGTACCGGAACTTAAACCAAGGACCGCGCCATGATGGCACCTGTTATCAATTGTCGCTTATAAACGGGCGGCTCCCGCGGTTTCCGGGAACGCCGCCCCCTCGCCTCTCTAGGCAATTGGCGGTGCGGCGGCCACTACCGGGAGCAGCTTGGCATCCTCGTCTCTATACGACGCAGCCGTCTGGTTCTCGACAGGGCTGGGGGAGCGGAGCTGAGCGACGCGCTTCTGGAAGATCTTGCGCTCCACTTTTCGATCACCGTGTACCACCTGACGTGCACCTGCCGCACCGGCAACGTCGTCGATCCGCGGCTGCGCGTCCTGGGCGTGGAGAAACTGCGTGTAGCCGATGCCAGCATCATGCCCAATATCGTCAACAGCACCACCAATGCGGCAGTGATGATGATCGGCGAGAAAGCAGCGGAGACGATCGCCGCGGACCAAGGGGTGAAGCTCACCGAGTTTGTGGGCGAGCGGTCCGCCAGCCGTTGAAGAGACGCTTCCGGCTGGGATCGGACGGGTTGCCGACAACACAGGAGCTATCAAAATAGTATGCCGTTAATGTTGGCCGATCAGCCAACTTCCAGGAACCGGACTTCTGGACAACAAATTCAGCGACGCCGGCGGCTGCCTGAGAAGCTTCTTGTGGTTGTCGGCTTCGGCCCGTTGCCCGACGGCTGGCCGGTACTCAACGAAGCCAGATACGCCTCCACATCCGTCACGAGCCCGATGGGCCGCGGCAGCGATGGCAGTTCGCGATATTGCACCTGAATCCCCAGTGTGCGCTCATAGTTGCGCACATCGGAGCGTTCGAGCGAAGTCACAAAGGTCCAGGAGGCGCCACGTGCGCCGGCGCGGCCTGTGCGTCCGACGCGATGAATGAAGTTTCCCGCCTCTTGCGGCAAATCGTAGTTCACGACATGCGCGATGTCATCCACATGAATCCCGCGCGCCGCCACGTCAGTGGCGACCAGCACACGGTAAACACCGTCTTTGAAGCCCTGCAGCGCTTCGTTCCGCTGGCTCTGCGAGCGGTCGCCGTGGATCGAGGCCACCTTGTGTTTCCCGCGCTCCAGAAATTTCGTGAGCCTGTCGGCGCCCTCTTTGGTGGCCACGAAGACGAGGAACGACCCCTCCTCGTTCTTCAGCAGATGCTCGAGGAGATCAAACTTGGAGCCCTGAGGGACTTCGTAGCAGAAGAGATCGATCCGGCCGGCCGTTTGTGCGCACGCCTCCACCGCGATCCACACCGGATTGTGCACGTAACTTGCGACCAGACCCGCCACGGATTGCTCCATCGTCGCTGAGAAAAGCATGGTGTGGCGTTTCGCCGGAAGCTTATCCAGGATGATGCGCAGAGCGGGCAGGAAGCCCATATCGAGCATCCGGTCGGCCTCGTCGAGAACCACGGTGGCGGCGCCGGAAAGATCGATCAGCCGCCGTTCCAGATAGTCACAGAGACGGCCCGGCGTCGCGATCACCACTTCAGCCCCGGCCTGGATATCGCGCAACTGGTTGGCCTCGCTCATGCCGCCCACAACCACGGCGGTGCGGATGCGCATGCCGTGGGCGAGTTGCCGGAATGCCGCATCGATCTGAATGGCAAGTTCGCGGGTCGGACTGAGGATCAGGACTTTTATTGTTTTGGTGCGGGGAACGGCGGCGAGAGCTTCAATCACCGGAATTGAGAATGCCAGAGTCTTGCCTGTGCCAGTCTGCGCGGTCGCCACGACGTCGCGGCCTTCCATGAGCGGCGGAATGGCCTGTGCCTGAACGGGCGTCGGAATGACGAATTCGTTCTTGTCGAGGTTGTTCCGCAAAGCGGAGCAAAGATTGATCTCGGAAAAATGCTGCATCAATTGTGTTCGGTTCTTCCCGCGGCGAACCGGAACGTTGTCAGCTTTCAGGATAGCAGCGTTAGGAAAACACACGAGGCTTGCAACGCGCCCTTCGCGGGGCATGCAGGATCGAGTGCGTATTGCAGAAACTCCCAGGATTCGGCGATCTGGGATATCGCTACATGCGTGGTCGCACAGCGCTCACCGATTCTGCCTGGATGACGCATCCGGAAGCTATCTTTGCGAGAGCCCGTATCTGGATACAACAGGTTCAGCTCTTTTTGGGCTCAGAAAATCGCCAAGGGATTCAGCGGCGAACCCGTTCCCAGTTCGATCCGCAGAGGGGCAGCCGAGAACAGGAATTCGTAGCGATTCAGCCGCTTCGCCTGCTCCGCCGCCCGGCCGAAATCCAGATTGTCGAAAATGCTCACGCCCATCGCCACCAGCGCCAGCCGGTGCACCGGATTGGGGTACACCATCGGCACACCCGAAGGGTAGACATCGTTCGGCCCGTCGCCGCCAATGAAGGCCACGCCGCGTTCCTTAATGAAGTACGCCACGTCGGCATGATAGCCCGCGAACCCGGTCTCTCTCGGCCACGCTCCCAAGGCGGCGCGCCGCTTCCACCGGCCTGTGTGTAGCAGCATGACGTCGCCCGCCGAGACCTTCACGTGTTCCAGCTTTTCCAGCGCCTCCAGATCTTCCCTATGGATGGCCGTTCCCGGCTCCAGCCAGCCCTGAGCCGTCGCTTTGCCCGGCAGAAGCGTCGCATCGAACAGGATGGCGCGCGTCACAACGCCGTCTTTCAGTGCGTTGATATTCCCTTTCGGACAACCGCCCGCGGCCGTGATGTCTTCCATCGCACGTCCGTTGTAGCCCTTACCGTCCACCATCATGTGACAATCCACAGCGTCGAGATGACTGTGAACGATGCCATGGTAAGTGCCCGTGTACGAGTATTGATCGGCCGTCCCTGCTGCGTTCACGGGACCGAGAACACGCTCCAGTATATTCGGCGCATCCGCGGCTTTTTCCTGCGGGACATCATGCGCGAGTGAAATCGGCACGCCTTCTTTGGCTAAAGCCAGAGCTTGTTTCCGTTTCGCCGGCGTGATCAAGTTGGCGGCGCCCAACTCGTCGTTGGTTCCCCACCGTCCCCAGTTGGAAAGCTCCTTCATTGCGCGGCGGAAGTCCGCTTCGCTTGCGATAACCGGTCGCGCACTGCCCTGGCTCTGAGCGTAAGGGATGGAAACCGCCACGCCCAACACGATCAAACCAATCATCAGCACTCTCATGTTTCCTCCTCTGAGCGAACGGCTGCTAGAACCAGCGTTCCTCGCCAGAATAGCTACCGATTCAATTGAACCTGCTTAGTGTACTCGATCAGGAAATGGGTTGCGCCTGTACGGCGCATCCGGAAGCAATCCGGCCATCCACTTCAAAAAGCATCGAATTACTCGCACTTCAATTCTGGACGGACATGATGCCGCTGACGTCGGCGTCGCGATCCAGAATGAAGCCGAGGTTGGGAGCCATCATCTCTTCCCAGCTCTGAAATCCCTGGTACACCCAGCGGCTGGAATCGGGATTGTTCTTGTTGTTCGGGGAATTGTCGTATCGAAACTCGAAGCGCATGCGGCTGCCCTTGGGCAGCTTCAGCGCAACTCCATACGGAATCTGCCAATTGAAATCGTAGCGCGGGACATTTAGCACGGTCTCCTTGCGCCCATCCGGATAAGTCACCGTGTACTGGGTGCTCTTGCCCCGCACATGCGCATGGGGCCGCAGGCGGACCATCTCCACCTCCCTTAGGAAGGTGATGTCCATGGGAGGCGCCAGATAGTTGCCGTCATTGGGCGGAATCGCGAAACTCGGATTGTAGGCGGAAGAGAACGCGGCCCTGGAATGGGCCTCGCTCGGCGCGGTAACCGGCGTGTCCTCGCCGCTCTGCTGCATCACGAACTTCTTGAGCGGCGGCGTCTTGGCCACCGTGAAACCAATTTTCGTGCGATCCACAATGGCCTTGCCGTTGGCGGTGTAGTGCAGGCTCATGATCATGTCCGAGCCCGCGGGCACGAACTTCCCCGCCTGCCACGGGCGGTAGTCGTCCGAGCTGTTCCCCGGCAGATAGCAAAAATCGTTGTTGGCCCGCAGCGTGGGCGCTCCCGGCCGGATCTGGACTTCCGTGCTGCCCACGTTCCGCATGGCGGTGTGCATGTCCGGCAGCGCGCCCAATCCGTTGTTGCCCGGTAGGGGATTCCCGCTCGCATCGCGCGGCACCGCCACCCACTCGTAGCGGTTGTATACGGTCGCCGGGTTATGCTTCACAAAGCTGAAGCAAATGTGATGGACCACCGACGCTTCGCCCGGCAGGACTTCCAGAGACGTGACCCACGTGTCACTCTTGAACGGGGCGGGGATCGCGATCAATTCCCACTCCAGCACGCCTTTCGCCGGCACCTCGTGAGGCGGCAGGTCCATCACGACGTCCGGCTGGATTTCCCAGCCGCCCTTGGGCCAATCCACCGGCGGCGGAGCATCCTTGGCGTTGCCTTCCACAACTCCCGTGTCGGCCCACTTGGCGAGCGTTTCAATCTCGCTCTGCTTGAGCGACCGGTCGTTGATGAAATGGCCATACTTGGGGTCGGCGAACCAGGGAGGCATTTTTTTCAGGATGACAGCGGCTTTGATCGCCTTGGCCCACGGCCGCGCGTCTTTGTAAGTGAGGAGGGACATGGGGGCAACCTGTCCGGGCCGATGGCAGGTCTGACAGTTTTTCTGAAGTATGGGAAGGACGTCCTTGGTGAATGTGACGGAGGAAGAAAGATCGGCTGCCAGAACGGTTGTCCCCAGCGCCAACCCCCCGAGAATCGTACCCACGACCACCCTGCGCATCATAAGCTTACCTCCTTGGCCAGGACTCCCACTACCAATGCGGGAACACTGTCGAGTATACAAGAAGCGACTCCGCTACCAAACGGGTGGGGACCGCTTCGTCACCGGCGATCATTCATCACTGGCGCTTCAATTCTGAGTGATCGCGGGATACCTGCAGGACGACTTACTCTTTTGAGGAACACGCGCACAACGGAACTGCTCGCCGCGACGGTAGATGCGCGAGTTCCTCCTGAGTTGGTGGCGCGGCTCGCGCCCTGTGCGCTTCTAAGCGGCTGTCCGAAATAGCGAGCATCCCCGCGACCGAATGAGTGCCTAAATTGCAGCGCGGAACCGATCTGGGACATGAATGACCTGATTCTGAAGATCCATAAGAAATAAGGGACATGCCGGGTCCTTCGTTATTTAATTACGAAACCAGCAAGCAAGTTCCTCCCGGCTGTTTGCCCTTCCAGCCCGTTGTATACTGGCCACAGCGAGGTAACCCATGCTACGTACGCTGTTGGCCGTTTTCATCTTCACGTTGAGCGTTCCCGCGTTCGCGGAATCGCCGGGGGTCGAATGGATTTCGCAGATGCCGGCCATTGCCTCGGCGTTGGGCGTGAAGTGCCAGTATTGCCACTCCGCCAAGCGCGGCAGCGGAATTCCCGAGCCCAAGAAAGAAATCGCCAAGGCCATGATGGCGATGACGGACGAGATCAACACCCGCCTGGTCGCGGCGGTGGGTAAGGAAGCGGCCCAAACCACCAGCATCCGCTGCGCCTATTGCCATCGCGGCGTGCCCATTCCCAAGCCGATCACGGACATCGTCTGGCTGACCACTCGGGAGAAGGGCGTGGTAGCCGCCATTGATCAGTACCGCGAACTGCGCAAAGACTTTTATGGCCGCAACACGTACGACTTCAGCGAAGAACCTCTGGCGACGCTGGCCAGTCAACTCGCCAGCTACAAACCGGATGACGCGATCGCGCTGGCGTCGCTGAATTTGGAGTTCCATCCCAAGTCGGTCAACACGTTGGTGTCCATGTCCAACGCCCTGTCCCGGAAACACGAGGATGACGACGCCATCGCGATGCTGGAAAAAGCGGTGAGTTTCGAACCGGAGAACGGCGTTGTCCGTGGCCGCCTGGAGCAGCTCAAGAGTTACCGCCGCCGGTGACGCCTAGTCCCTAATCGCGAACAGAGAGCACTCGGCGTCGCGATACACTTCCCGCACGCGATTGTCAGCGGCAGGCAGCGCTTGCACGCGCGGGTTACGGGCATGCCTCGTCCGCCGGGAGTCCCGGTTAATGTTGATGGGATCGAGTGCCGATGTACGCCTGTAAGCGATCCCTCCCGAGTAGAGATCGAGCGGCAGTTTTGCGTCTATGACGAATCGCAATTTGGGCCTGTGGGTCCGCCTGTATCGGGTGCTTTCAAGGCTAGCTCGGCGACGGCTGATATGTGTCGCGGCGCTCTTTGTCTTTACAATCGTCTTCCGGCTTGCGTTATCCCATGTGCTCTCCCATCCCGAGCCGTCGATACACGATGAGTTCGCCTATCTTCTTGGTGCGGACCTCTTGGCTCATGGCCGGGTAGCAGCGCCACCGCATCCCCACTGGAAATTCTTCGAAGCGTTTCACGTGATCTCACGGCCGGTTTATGCGCCCAAATATCCCCCAGGCCAGGCAGCGTTCCTGTCCATTGGACAGATGCTGTTTCACGACCCGTTCTATGGCGTTTTGATTTCTGTGGCGCTGTTTGCAGCCGCTGCCTGCTGGATGTTGCAGGCGTATGTGAAGCCCGTCTGGAGCCTTATGGGGGGTATCTGCACGGCGTTGTATTTTGGAGCAGGTAACTATTGGACAGAAAGCTATTGGGGCGGCGCGGTTGCGGGAATCGGAGCGGCGCTTCTGATGGGAGCCTTCGGACGCCTGAAAAGCAAAGGGGAGCCCAATTCCGGTATCACTTTTGGTATAGGGGCCCTTATTTTAGCGACTTCACGCCCGTATGAGGGTAGCGTGTTGATCGTTATCTTGTGCGTTGCTTTGGCCGCAAGCTTCTGGACGCGGAGACGCACTCAACCGCGAACAGCTTTCGCAACTTTTGCCAGCCTCACCGTCGCACTCGGAATTGTACTCGCCTACAACCACTCGGTCACAGGGCAAGCACTGAAGATGCCCTATACGGTCCACATGGAACAGTATGGTGGCGCGCCAACACTCTGGTTCATGCCTAATGTGACCCCGAAGTCGTTTGAGAATCCAGCGATTCGGGCCCTTACCGAGGAGTATGAAATCCCTACCTACAAGACCGTCTCCTCCTCGAGCGTCGTGAGTAACGTCCAGCAGAGCATGATCACCATCGTGGCTATGCTTATACCCGGTGGCGGTGTGTGGTGGTTCCTGCCTCTGATATTCCTTCCTCTATTCCGAGGTGATTCCAATATCCGCTTATTCGCATTCTCTGCCGCCAGTTCCCTGGCTCTCCTGATCGGGGAGACCTACATGTCGCTGCACTACATGGCGCCGGTTCTTGTCGTTGGGACTCTCCTTGTCTGGTTGGTGATCGACCGCCTGTGGAAGCTTCGAAGGACTCGGCGCGCGGACAGAATTGTGCTCGTGAGCCTCCTGGCCTGCGGCTTGTTCGCCGGGCCGGTCTGGCGAACCGCGAACGCGATGGCCGGACGCCCCACATTTCTGTACCGCAGCGATGGGTTTGGTTTTAAGCGAGCGCGGATCGTACGGGAGATATTAAAGCACCCGGGGAATCATGTGGTTTTGGTTCACTATACGCCCCAACAGAATATCCTTCACACTTGGGTTGCGAATGGGGCGGAAATAGATAAAGCAAGACTGATCTGGGCACACGACAGGGGCGCTGAAAATGAAGCACTGCAGGGTTACTTTAAGGACAGGACGTTCTGGTCTTTAGAAGAAAATGGGGACCAGGTGACGCTGGTGCCCTACAACTCGACGTTGG
>CAMAVI010000050.1 GCA_945861625.1 Candidatus Sulfopaludibacter sp. SbA3 | reverse complement strand
GCCGCCTTGGGGATCTCTTGGGCGCTGAAAAACAGCGCCGCTTGCTTCGGTTTGCTCTTGCCCATCGCCATACTATCTATGACGTCTGAAACATTTCACCGGTCACATGCTTAGGAGATGTTTCTCGACTTTTACCACGGGCTGCTAGGGAGTTGAAAAGTCACTTTGGCATCATTTAGGCTATTATAATTAAAGGGCTTTGTATGCTTTCCAAACGGCGGTGGCTAAGAACGTTCGTTGTTGCGGTGGCTATGCCGGTGGCCAGATTGGGCGCCGCCGATGTTGTGGCCGCGGTTCCAGAACCCTCGCCGCTCGCCGATGCGGTGCAGCATGGCGATGTGCGGGCTATTCAGGCGCTGCTCAAGGGGAAAGTCAATGTGAATGCGCCGCAGCCCGACGGTGCGACTGCGCTCCACTGGGCCGCTTACAAGAGCGACGCGGAGTCGGCGGCGGCTCTGATCCGCGCCGGGGCGAACGTCCATGTCAAAAATAAGTACGGTGTTACGCCGCTTTCCCTGGCCGCGGATCAGGGCAGCGTGGCGGTGCTCGATATCTTCTTGAAGGCGGGCGCTAAGCCGAATGATCCAATCCACTTTGTGAACTCTGGTGAGACGCCGCTGATGCACGCGGCGCGATCGGCAAAGGTGGATGCGGTCAGGTTGCTGGCGCGCGCCGGCGCCGACGTGAACGCCAAGGAAACGTGGAACGGCCAGACGGCGCTGATGTGGGCGGCCGCCGATGGCGATAGCGCGATGGTGGCAACGCTGCTGGAGCTGGGCGCCGACCTCCGCGCAAAGTCCAACGCCGGAACAACGCCGTTCTTGTTCGCCGTGCGCAAGGGGGACCTGCGCAGTGTGCAGGCGATGCTCGCGGCCGGCGCCGGCGTCAACGAAAAGCGGTCCGGCGATTTAGCGACGCCGCTGCTGACCGCGGTCATCAACGGCCACGCCGATTTGGTCGACTTGCTCCTCGACAAAGGCGCCGATCCGAACGCGGAAGGCGGCACCACGGAAGTAACCGTTGTGGGCAGTAAGGCGCGCGAAGTGAAGCTTTCTTTTAAGACGCCGACCTTCCGCGAGCAACTCCGCGACGTCGGCACCGAAGGGGGCAACGGCCGGAACAACTCGTGGGGCCGCCCGCTGCAGGCCGCTGTGCATGTTGCCAACTGGCACGTCAGCGACATCCTCATTAGTGTCAACATCGACCGGATTCGCATCATCAAGTCGCTCTTGGCGCACGGCGCGGACGTGAACGCCCGCAACACGGACATGGAGCCTCGCTGGGAGGGCGCGCGCTACCGGCGCCGTCTCGTAGGTGCAACCGCGTTTCTGCTCGCTTCCTATTCGGCCGACGTTGAAGTGATGCGGCTATTGCTGGCCCAGGGCGCTGACCCGAAAATCAACACCGGCGTGAACATCACTCCGCTCATGGCCGCGGCAGGCATCGCCTGGGCGTCGAACCAGGACCGGGCCAGTGAAGCCGATGTGCTGGACGCGGTGAAGCTACTGGTCGAAGAACAGCACCTCGACGTAAATTTCGCGGCGGAAACGGGCGAGACGGCGATGCACGCCGCAGCCTACCGGGGGGCTAACAGCGTGGTGCAGTACCTGTTCGACCACGGGGCAAAACTCGACGTCATCGACAAGAGCGGCCGGACGCCACTGGCCGTCGCCAACGGCGTGGAGTATGGCAATTCGTTCGCGGCGCAACCGCAAACCGCGGTGTTGCTGCGTAAGCTCGGGGCCAAGGAAATTCCCTGTCCCGGTCTGTGTCCTAATTTGATTCCTACACAAGCACTACCACCGGAGGAGGCTGTCCGATGAGACGCCGGTTATCGTTCTTAGTCGCTGCGTGCGCGATCTTTTTTGCCGGGTACGGGGTGCGCGTCAACGCGCAGCAGGCGTCTTCTCCCGCGGCAGCACAGCCGGCCACGCCAACTGAGGGCCATCAGGCGGTGCTGACCAAGTATTGCTATGGCTGCCACAACGAAAGACTGAAGTCGGGCCGCCTCGCGTTGACCGGTCTTGACATCTCCGCGCCGGCGAAGAGCAGCGAGTCTTGGGAGAAAGTCATCCGCAAGCTAGGGACCGGGTCCATGCCGCCCGCGGGAGTTCCGCGTCCGGACAAAGCGGCCACGGACAGCCTGGCGCGCTATCTGGAAACGGAACTGGATCGCTCTGCTCTGGCCCATCCCAATCCAGGACGGCCGGGTCTTCAACGTCTGAACCGCGTCGAATATCAGAACGCAATCCGCGATTTGCTGGGCCTCAATATCGACGCGGCGTCCATGTTGCCCGGCGACACGGCCGGTTACGGTTTCGACAACAACGCCGACGCGCTGACGTTGTCTCCCGCCCTGACGGAGCGGTACCTCAGCGCCGCCGCTAAAATCAGCCAGATGGCCCTGGCGCGTCCGCGTGGCATGCCGGCGCCCGAAACGTTTTTTGAGCCTACCGATCGCAGCGAAGCTGGCCGGTTCAGTGACGAGATGCCATTCGGCACTCGCGGCGGGCTGGCCATTCGCTATGTCTTTCCCGCGGAGGGCGATTACCTGATCGAGACCCGCCCGAAAGAGAACGGCGCCAACGATGGATTCGAGAACTTCTCGGCTGAGATCCATCAGCTCGACATCGCCATCGACAGTATCAAAATCTTGTCGGCGGGGCTCGGAGGGCCGGAGTGGACGGCGCGGAACCGGCTCGGGCCGGGCCGGGAAGAGCGTGAGCAGAAGATGCTCGATAAGATGAAGGCCGTCGTGCATGTCCAAGGTGGCGAGCATCTGGTGCAGGCGTATTTCGCCGCTAAGACGGCGGCGATTCCCGAAGACCTGTTTGACCCGTCGGTCCGGCGCGAACCCTACCGGCCGGACGGAGGCATACCGAAACTCTCGTACCTGCGGATCACCGGGCCGCTGAACGGCACCGCGTCCGTCAACACGGACACAGACAGCCGCCGCCGCGTGCTGATCTGCAGCCCGTCGGCGCCTTCCAGCAGCTCCGCCGCGGCGCCGGCCAATGGCTCCGCCGTGACGCCAGCCGATGACGCGTGCGCCAAGCGGATTCTTTCGACGCTCGCACGCCGGGCGTTTCGCCGTCCGGTGACGGAGTCCGATGTGGAAGCCCCAATGCGCCGGTTTCACGCGGGAGCCAAGCAGGGCGGCTTCGAGTCCGGCATCGAGATGGGGCTACGCAACATCCTGTTGAGCCCGAAGTTTGTCTTCCGGTTCGAAAACCAGCCGCCGAACGTGGCTCCGAATACATCCTACCGGCTGAGTGACCTCGATCTGGCGTCAAGGCTGTCTTTCTTCGTCTGGAGCAGCATTCCGGATGACACGCTGTTGGACCTGGCGGCGAACGGGACGCTCCATCAACCCGAGGTGATGAAGCAACAGGTGAAGCGGATGCTTGCCGACCAGAAAGCGCAGGCTCTCGTGGACAATTTCGCAGGCCAGTGGTTCCAAGTCCGCAATGTGCAGACGCACCAGCCGAGTCCCGAGACTCTGTTCCACTTCGACGACAACCTGCGAAAGGCGCTCGAGGAAGAAATGAAGCTGTTCTTCGCGAGCATAGTGCGGGAAGACCGCCCGATCGCGGATTTGCTGGACGCCGACTACACGTTCCTGAACGAGCGCCTGGCGAAGCACTACGGGATTCCGGGTGTCATCGGCCAGCAGTTCCGGCGGGTGACCTTGCCGGCGGACAGCGTGCGCGGCGGATTGCTCGGTAAGGGCGCGGTCCTGATGTCCACGTCGTATCCGAACCGGACCTCCGTGGTCATCCGCGGAAAATGGGTTCTGGAGAACGTCTTCGGCACGCCGCCCCCGGCGCCGCCGCCCAACGTTCCCGCGCTCGCGGAACAGAGGGACCCGAGGAAGGTGCTCCCCATGCGCGAGCAAATGGCCGCGCATCGCAAGAACCCGGTGTGCGCCGGTTGCCATTCCCAGATGGATCAGTTGGGCTTTGCCCTCGAAAACTTCGATGCGATCGGTGAGTGGAGAGACATCTATACGTCCGGAACACGGGTCGACGCGTCGGGCCAGCTTCCCGATGGCGCAAAGTTCGATGGCCCAGTCGCGCTGCGGAAGGTGCTCCGCGAGCGCTCGGATCAATTCGTAACCACGGCCGCGGAAAAGCTGCTAACCTACGCGGTGGGCCGCGGCCTTGAGTCGTATGACTCGCCCGCGCTGCGTGCCATCCAACGCGGCGCGGCGGCCGATCATTACCGCTTTGCGTCGTTGATTCAACAGATCGTGATGAGCGTTCCGTTTACGGAGAGAATGTCGGCGGAAGCCAGTAATTAGGTACGGCCACAAACCGTGGCCTGGAAGGGTATGATGCTAGAAGGGCATCATGGAGGTGAAATGATCATTACAAAGCGAGCTTTGCCACGGCGGACTTTCCTGCGCGGGATGGGTGCAACCATGGCCCTTCCATTTCTGGATGCGATGGTGCCCGCTCTTAGTGCGGAAACGAAAGGCACGCCCCGTTTTGCGGCGGTCTACATCGGAAACGGCGCCAACATGAGCCAGTGGACTCCGTCCGCGGAAGGCGCTCATTTCGAGATGTCGCCGACCCTCAAGGGGATTGAGGGCTTCCGCGACCGCTTGTCGGTGTTCAGCGGACTCGATAACTTCCCCGGCACCGACCAGGGCGACGTGGGGGGACAGCACCCACGCTCCGCGCCGGGTTTCATGGGCGGCGTTCACGCGAAACCGACAGAAGGCGCCGACCTCCAGGCCGGCACGACCATCGACCAGATGATCGCCGCCAAGATCTGCACGGACACCAAGCTTCCGTCCTTGGAATTGACAGTCGACCGGATCGACGTCGTCGGCGCGTGCGATCACGGTTATGCGTGCGCCTACATGAACTGCATGTCCTGGCGGACACCGACGACTCCGCTGCCCGCGGAAACGAACCCCCGGTTCGTCTTTGAGAGGATGTTCGGCGTGGGCAGTACAGCGCAAGAGCGGTCGGCTCGCGCGGCGGAAGACCGGAGCCTGCTGGACGAGCTCACCGAGGAGATCGCCGACCTGCGCCGTAAGCTCGGCGCTCGGGACCGCGCGAAGCTGAGCGAGTACTTCGACGCCGTCCGCGACGTGGAGCAGCGCATCGTGAAGGCGGAGTCCGCCACCAGCAGCGTCTTCGTGCCGGATCAGCCCGTGGGCGTGCCGGGCACCTTCAAGGACTACGTCGAACTGCTGTTCGACTTGCAGGCGCTGGCGTTCCAGGCCGACATCACGCGTGTCGGCTCCCTCATGATGGCGCGCGAGAACACCGGCCGCGCGTATCCGGAGATCGGTGTTGCCGAAGCGCATCACGCGACCTCGCATCATGACAACAACCCCAATAAGCTCGCGGCGTATGCGAAGATCAATGCGTACCACGTCCAGATGCTGAACTACTTCCTCAAGAAGCTGGATTCGATCAAGGATGGAGATGCCACGCTGCTCGATCGCACCGCGGTGGTCATGGGCAGCGGCATGAGTGACGGCAACGTGCACAGCAACTACAATGTGCCGGCCATCGTCGTGGGCGGCAAGTCCCTCGGTATCCGTGGCAACCGCCACGTCCGCTATGCGAAGGGCACTCCGCTGTCGAATCTGATGCTGGGGATCACGGACCGCTACGGCGTAAACCCTGGCAAGTTTGGCGACAGCAACGCGATGATCGATCTGACGACGATCTAGCGGCCGTCCTTCCCGCGGACTCAGTCCGTACGTGGCCCACTGCCGGATGAACATGGTCCGCGCGGCGCCTAATCACCAGTGACTTTGTGGTGCGCCCGGAGGGACTCGAACCCCCGGCCTACTGATTCGAAGTCGCTGAACGGCCTTGGATTACCGTTACTCAATCCTGCCCACAAGTGCCCGGAACCCCTGTTAGACGTGCCCCCGGGCACTTGCGGTTTGCTTACCTCTACTCATCGGACCCTACGCTTTTGAATGGAAGTCCCTGTGAAAGTCCCTGTAGCAAATCCCTCTTGTGGGATCGCTCCCCCGCCCCGCCCAGCCGCCTCACGATTTACCCCCCCGACTTCATCTAAGGTCGGGGGCGATTCCTTTATCCAAGGCCAGACACACCGACGCCCGGTCCTGTCCCTGGGAAAAAATTCCCATTACCAAAAAAGCACGCTCTCCCCACTCAGCCCAGCCGAGAAAAATAAATTTGGCCGGATCGCGTGCTTTAGGTAGGGTAGAGACATGGTTAGACAAAACACGGGCTGCACGCCCTCAATTCCTGTGACCTTTCGCACCACCCCCGATCAGATGGCCCAAATGGAGGCCGCGATTCCTGCCTATAGACGCAAGACTGGTGGGAACCTGACCTTAAGCGAGCTTATCCGGCAGTGTGTCCACGGTCACCTCGCACGGATGGCCGGGGCCAGCAAGTGACCCCCAACGACCCAACGGCAGGGGCTGCACCCGCGATGCCACAACCCCTTTTGACTGACGTTGGTGTTGCCTCTGCGCTCTCCCTTTCCGTGGCCACGGTTCGCCGATGGCGGCTATTTAAGACAGGCCCTCGGTACGTGAAACTGGGTGGTAGTGTCCGCTACAGTCCATCCGATTTACAAGCGTGGGTGAACGCTCAACGCAGTGACCACGGTGGAGAGTAGATAGCGCGAGTGGCGCGCACTGGCAGCGCGGCGGCACATTCAGGTGGGATTAATGAGCCTTTACAGTGTTGCCCACAGTCGGCTTCCACTCACGTGATAGCCGCTGGGCTTCGCCGAGTTGCTGAGGCGTGAGCTTTTGGGCAACCTTGTCTCGAAGTGCGGCGAACCGCTCTCTTTCGTCGCTGTAGCTTGTTGCGGCCCCGAGGTTCAGCCATACATAGGCAAGCATGTAGTCTTGTGGAACCCCCCGGCCAAGGTTGTACGCGATACCCAGGCGATGCTGGGCCTCTGGATAACCTGCCTCAGCAGCTTTGCGGTACCAGCGAACAGCTTCGGCATAATCTTGTGGAACCCCATGGCCTTGGCTGTATGCAAGAGCGAGGTTGAACTGGGCGGCAACGTCGCCCTTTTCCGCGCCCGCCCGTAACGATTCCGTTGATTCGCGGGTAGGAACTTTGGTCTGGCCGGGGCATATTGGAGAGAGTGCCAGTCCTGCTAGACACGTGAGGGTCAGCGCACAGTTACGTTTCACCGGGTGTTCCTCCACTGTTCACGTTACAGCATTGAACTGGAGGGGTGGTCGGCCGCCCGGCCCCACCCCTTCTCTGTGACTCAAACGCCCCTATCCTTTGCCGCTTTCCAACCTTGCTCTATTCGCGCCGCGCCTCAGCCAATCCTTACCGACGGATTAGGGTTTGACATACCCGCTTGACACCTAAATGGCCATGTGTTGACATACGGCAACGACAGGGTAACGGGCCTGCCGGACCGGCGACACAGAGGAAAGGCAGTTAAAGGATGCGAAACAACAATTTTCGATTGGTGCTTCTTGGTTTTGCTTTGGTCGCATTGATCCCGGCGCTACTGAGCGCGCAGGCGGTCAACGGAAACATCCTGGGAATCGTCCAGGATCAGCAAGGAGGTGCGATTGCCAAGGCGGAAATAACCACCCGCAACATCGACACCGGTGCGATCCGCAAGGTCACCTCGGCGGATAACGGCGAGTACCGCGTGACCAGCATTCCCGCGGGGCCTTATGAAGTCACCATCACCGCGCCCGGCTTCAAAACCGAAGTACGCAGCGGCGTGGGCGTGACAGTCGGCGCGGACGTCAACTTAAGCTTCTCGATGACTGTCGGCGCGGTGACGGAAAAGGTAGAGGTCACCGGCGAAGTAGCGCAGGTGGATACTTCCTCGTCTGCGATGGGCGGCTTCGTGAACGCAAGCACCATTCGTGAGTTGCCGCTCAACGGCCGCGACTGGCTCCAGCTAACGCTATTGCAGCCGGGCGCCCTCAACAATCCCGGCACGCCACAGGCCGACACTTCCCGCGCCAGCCGAGGCAATGGATTGCAGATTTCCATCTCCGGCGGCCGACCGACGGAAAACGTGTTCCGGATTGACGGACTGGTGATCAACGATCACTCGAACAATGGCCCGGGGAGCTCCTTGCGCGTGAATATGGGCGTGGACGCGATCCGCGAGTTCTCGGTGCTCACCAACAACTACTCGGCCGACTTTGGCCGCGGCGCCAGTGGCGTGATCAACGCGATTACCAAGTCCGGCACCAACGACTATCACGGCAGCCTTTACTATTTCCACCGCAACAGCGCGCTGGACGCCCGCAACTTTTTTGACGCAAAGACAATTGCTCCGTTCCGGCGGCATCAGTATGGCGGGGCCGTGGGCGGCGCGATCAAGAAAGACAAGACGTTTTTCTTTACCAATTACGAGAGGCTGACCGAGGCGAAGGGTCTGTCCTTCAACAGTGACACTCTCTCCGCAAATGGCCACAACGGCATTATTTGCGTTGCCGCTGGCAGTAATACCTGTGCTTCCACCAAACAGGTGACGATCGATCCGCGCATAAAGCCGTATCTGGCGCTCTACCCCTTGCCCAACGCGGGGGTGACCGGCGATAGCGGCAGGTTCGGGTTCGAAGCAGTCCGCCTGGGTAATGAGAACTACGTCATGGGCAAGATCGACCACTACTTTTCACCGTCCACCACGATGTATGGAAGCTATTCCTTTGATGACACGACAGTGAGTTATCCCACTATCTACAACATGAAACGCGGGTCCGCTCCCAGCCGCAGACAAACGGGGCTTCTGAGTTTGCAGCATATCTTCTCGCCAACCCTGATTAACAACACCCGTGTCGGCATCAATCGTACCCGTGCGGCCAACGAGATCGACTGCTGCGGCACGCTACCGATCCTCGCGGATAATGCTTTCGGCTTCATCCCGGGAAGGCCCGTGGGAACCTTCGCCGTCACCGGCCTCAGGAACCAGTTCGGCGGCATCGGCGAGGGCGGTTTTAACGACTTCCCTTACACCGCGCCACAAATCTACAACGACGTGACCTGGACCAAGGGCCGCCATACGCTAAAATTCGGCGGCGGGATTGAGCGCGTGATCAGTAACCTCGATGAACGCAACCGTCCCAACGGGCGGTGGACGTTCCCCTCCGTCGAGGCGATGTTAACCGCCCAGCCGACCCAATTCGGCGGGCTCGTCCCGGGATCGGACACAATCCGCGGCGGGCGCACTTCGCTGATTGGAGCCTACCTTCAGGACGACTTCCGCGTTCTTCCGAACCTGACGCTGAATCTGGGCGTGCGCTATGACATGACCACCGTCATTAAGGAGGTGAATGGCAAGATCGCGAACCTTCGTAACGTTTGGGACCGCACGATGACCGTCGGCGATCCCTATTACGACAACCCGACGTTTAAGAACTTCGCTCCCCGGCTGGGCTTCGCCTGGGATCCTTTCAAGAATGGCAAGACCGCGATTCGCGGCGGAGTTGGGATGTTCGATATCGTTCCCTTGCCGTATTTACTGGTCAATACCTTCCCGCGGACGGCTCCGTTCTATAAAGAAGGGACGCTCGACGGCACTGGGCCTCAGTTGTCTCCTCTTTTCCCAGCGGGCGCGTTCAATCTGCTCAGCGCGGCGACGCTGCAAGCCACGCGCTTTCAACCCAATCCCCCGCGCAGCTACAAGATGCAATGGAACTTTAATATCCAGCGTCAGCTCACCAGGAGCATGGCCTTGACCGTGGGCTACGTCGGATCCACCGGCGTCAAACTGGCCCAAACGATCCATGACCACAACAATGCTCCCTTTGAACTCGGAAAGTTCAATGGGCGAAACTGGACTTTCCCGATCCCGCCGGGGGGCAATACCGCGTTGATTACCCGGATCAACCCGTACTTCGGGCAAATCAGAACCACCGAATTAAGGGGGCATAGTTCCTATCATTCGTTGCAGGTCAACCTGACCCAACGTCTGGCCAAGGGCTTGACGTACCAGGTTGCCTATACCTTCGCCAAGAGCATCGATAACGGAAGCAACACCGTCTCGACTGGCGAGAACTTAAACACCGTCGGCGGACCGTGGGCGTTCTGCGAACGCTGCGACCGCGGGCCCTCCGATTTCGATATCCCGCACAATCTTGTTTCCAACTTCCAGTACGACATACCCGTATTGGCCGCCGTCAAGTCCAACAAGGTGGCCAACACCATACTCGGTGGATGGCAGGTGGGTGGAATTATAAACCTGCAAACCGGCGGAGCTTACAACTTAAAGATCACCACGGATCGGGCCTTCGCCGGAAGCCGGACCGTGGGCACAACCCAGGGTGGGCAGAGGCCTGACTACCTCGGCAATCTGCCCGGCTGTACTCCGGCGGAAGTCACCACCGGCAACATCGACAGCTTGATCAAGGCGTCCTGTTTTGCTTTCCCGGCGGCAGGCACTTTGGGGAATCTGGGACGGGATCTGTTCCGCATGCCCATGTTCCGTAACGTGGACTTCTCGGTGTTCAAGAACCAGAACTTGCTCGGCGAGAAACTGAGGATGCAGTTCCGAGTGGAGATGTTCAACATTCTCAACAACACGAACCTGATCGCACAGACCTTTACGAATACTTTCACCGGTTCGGGCGCTCCGATCTCATCGCTGGGCACGGCCACGGCTCCCACCACCAACCAGTCGCGGCAGATCCAGATCGGATTGCGGCTGCTGTTCTGACCGGTTTCAGCGAAGGAACGCGGCAGCCAGAAATGGCTGCCGCTTCCACTTTCAGGCACATCGGACTATAACGCGGCACATGGCCTTGAGAACCGCCGATGCCACTCCCGGCCCTCCCAATCTGCATCATTTTCTTATCTGTGAGCGGGCCGCCAGTCCATAAGGCGCTAGGTGGCCGGACCTCGAAATAATTTTGACGTATAGCATGTTGGGCCTACGATTCAAGTAGTACAGAAGAACTGGACACGGATTGGCCCCCAGCAGAACACCCCCCTTGCGGGACTTCTACTGACCCAACGGAACAACCCCTAGATGGGATTCTGTTGGCCGGAACAGCCAACAATCGACACGAAGGCTCCTTAAAGACGCGCCCCGCCAACACGCGCCGGGCGACAGTCCCCGTACACCCAATTTTCTTTAGGAGTTTCCCTGAGATGTCGAACAAGAATAATCTGGTGTGCTTCCGGTTGAACGGTGGCACTCTCGCTCAGCTTCAGCAGTTGATCCCCGCACTTAGACGAAAAACGGGAGCCGATTGCAACCTTTCGTCTGTGATCCGCCAATGTGTCGCGCTTGGTTTAAAGCACCGGGACGAGATGATCGCGGATTTGAAGGAGGCTGCATAGATGGCCTCGCAAAACGAAACGAACAGAACCAACTGCTACCTCGCGGCGAGCGCGGAGTTGGTCGAGGGGCGAGAAGGCTTTCAGTGGCGTGTCTCGGAGTGCCCCCTCTGTGGGTTGGAACACTGGCACGGCGCTGCCGGGCTTACTGAGGACCCAAGGACCTACCTGTCTCACCGTGTGGCGCACTGCATCAAGCGGCCTAGCGCGGAAATCGTGGCTGCGCTGGAAATCCTGAATTGCGACAGCAGCGGCTACATCTTGGTTGACGAAGACCCCCGCCGAACAGACGCGATGTGGACCGGGCCTGAGACTGAAGACGCGGAGGTTGCGCGATGACCGCCACAGCACCCCCGATGCGCCCGGCCGCGTTCGTTGACCCGCTGCCTGCGGTGCCAGCGGAACTGAAGGCGCGTCCACAGTGGATTTTGTGGAACCCCGTCGAACGCGATGGGCGGACTATCAAGGTGCCGCTGTCGGCCATTCATCCGGGCAAGGCGGACACCACGAATCCGACGCACTGGGCTGACTACAAAACAGCATCAGCCGAGTCCCAGACCCGCTCCGGCAAAGGTGGCCTAGGCTTCGTGTTCTCCATGTCGGACGGCTTTACCGGCATTGATCTGGACGATTGCCTGGACCCGGAAACCGGGGCCATTCAGCCGTGGGCAAAGGGTATCATCGACACGCTTGACTCCTATGCCGAGGTGTCCCCCAGCGGTACCGGCGTCAAGCTGTGGGTCAAAGCCAAGCTGCCCGATGGCAAGGGACACCGCACCAAACTCGGCACGGGAGAGATTGAGGTCTATGACCGTGCCCGCTATTTCGCGGTAACGGGGCAGCATCTCGCAGGGACTCCCATCACTATCGAAGATCGGCAGTCACAGGTAGATGGGATTCTATCGACCTTGTTCCTTCCGAGGTCCGATAGTGATGGGTCCGCTGCTCCAAGCCGGGGCAAGCCGCTAGTGGTGCCCAAGCCGGAACCGCCGGACGCGGAGACTGAACTGCTCAACGTAGCCGACGATGAAGCCCTGGTGAAGAAGGCCATGCGCGCGGCGAATGGCGAAAAGTTCAAAGGGCTGTGGGAAGGCAATCACGACTCGGGGTCGCAAAGCGAAGCGGACCTCGCGCTCTGTGACATTTTGGCCTACTGGACCGATGGCGATATGCGGCGCGTGGATCGGCTGTTCCGGCAGTCGGCCTTGATGCGGGACAAGTGGAATGAAAAACGTGGCGCACAGACCTACGGTGAAATCACAGTGGGGAAGGCTTGCGCGGAGCATCAGAGGAAGCGGGCGGATGCGTCGGCCACGGACGTTGGGCTGCCAAGCCTTGCTCGGTGGATGGCCCCGAGGTTTGATAATGACCATGGGAACGCCGAACGCTTCAAGGAAATTTACGGTCGAGATGTGCGGTTCTGCTACCCCCTACATTCGTGGTTCATCTGGGATGGTAGACGCTGGGCCATGGACAGCGGTGGGCAAGCCTACCGGCTCGCAAAGCAGTCTGTTGTTGAGGCGCTGCGACAGGCCATCGTTGCCAGCAACTCAAGCGCGGAGAAGTTCAGCAAACTGTCGCTGGATGACCGGCGAATTACGGCGCTACTCCGCATGGCACAGTCCGACCTAGCCGTTGATCCGAACACCATGGACGCCAACCCTTTACTGCTGAACTTCGAGGATGGTACCGTTGACCTCGAAGCCGGGCTCCTCCGTGGGCACCAACGCGAGGACTACATCACCAAGCTCGCGCACTGCCCTTATGATGTGACGGCGGAGGCTCCGACGTTCATGAGGGTCATCGAACGGGCTACAAGTGGGTCTAAGCCGATGCTGGACTATCTACAGCAGGTGTTCGGGTACGCTCTGACCGGCTCCACGGTGGAGAAGGCTTTCTTCATCTGCTACGGCCCTTCTGGTACCGGCAAGACCACCATCCTCAACGCGATCCGCAGCGCGTTCTCCGAGTACTCAACGCAGGTGCAGATTGAAACCCTCATGGCGCGGGCTGGCGATCTCAACAACAACATGCAGTCCGATCTCGCGGATCTGCGGGGCGCGCGCTTCGCCCAAACTTCTGAAACCGAGCAGGGCCAGCGGTTGAAGGAGGGGCTGATAAAAAGGCTGACGCAGGGAGCGGGAAAGATAAAAGCCGCTCGCAAGTATCAGGATCACGTTGTTTTTTCCGAGACGCACAAGCTGTTTCTGGACGCCAACCACCGCCCTGAAGTGCGGGACGGATTGGGGATATGGGAGCGGCTACATTGCATAGCGTTCACAAACGTCGTGCCATCGGCCGAGCAGGATACCGGAGTCCACACGAAACTGGAAGACGAGCGGGCAGGCATCGCCGCCTGGGTCGTTCAGGGAGCGCGGGCTTGGTTGCAAGCCGGGCGGTTGGTGAAGCCGCTAGAGGTCCTGAGGGCCAACGAAGATTACAGGGCCTCGCAGGACGAGATGGGCGACTGGGTTGAGGATTGGTGCATAATCGCAGCCGACGCCAGTGTGAAATGCAGCGACCTACTGGAGTCCTACAACCAACACACAACGAGCGGCGGCAACAGCGGCCGGGGGTTGGATGCGCGGAAGTTCAAAGAGCGCATCATGGGACGCCCGGGGGGGATTGCGTATGTGCGGCGGAGCGGCGTTCGACTCTATACAGGTATCGGACTCAAGTCGGAGTTCAATGCAGCGGTCTGAGGGGTGCGGGGTGGACAGACCTCCGTGATAGCGGGTGATGCGGCAGGCCATGGGCGGCTTGGTGGGGAAGTGCTGGGCCGGGCCGCCGCTGACCCCACGGAGAGAGAAAGAGGTAGTGAGGGTGCTAGGCCGGGTTGCGGGTGCTGGGCCGGGTTGCGGGTGACAAATGACAGATGACAGATGATGACAGCAAAAACAGGAAACTTTCTCTATACGCGTGTATAGAGAAACTTTACCTAAAATGCTGTCATCATCTGTCATCTGTCACCGTTTTTGCCTCTCTCACCGTGGAAACGGGGCGGCGCGGGGCCGGACGGAGGGATACGCGCGCCTGTAACGGGTGTTTAAGAGCTTCATGCTGCTTGTAAGGAGAAACTGAACATGGCGGGTAAACCGATTTCGCGGGCCTACGCGGCTCTGATTGACAAGGTGGGAATAAGCACGATCCTGGATAAAGTAGCGAATGGGGAGACGATGGGGGCCATTGCTCAGAGCATCGGCGTGAGCCGCTGGTTTCTTTCAACGTACCTCAACCGTGACGACTACGTTTCCGATGCCCTGGATATGTGCCGCGCCCAGGCCGCGCAGAAGCGCCTTGCAGCGCACCCGAAGGGGATGGGCGGGCGAGAGGCTAGGCAATGGGTAGCGGACGCCCCGGCGGCGCACTTGGCCGCTCTGAAGGTGATTCGGGCTCAAGACCGGGGTGAGGCTGAGTGCAAACCGGGTGAGGATCGGGCGGGGCAGCATCCACAGGCAGCGCTATTGCGGAAGGACGCGCCACCTGTAACCACCCCCCATCGTGGGGTTTGCGCCCCTGAGGATCTGCGGGCATTCCGTCATGCTGCGCCTATAAGTGCTTCCGGCCCTGCCGATGTTGAGCGATTAACCCAATGACGCGGCGATCCTCCGTGGACAAACCTGCGATGTGCTCCAGCAGCATCTCCTCAAACAGTTGCCACAGTGGGCGCCTGTCTAAGCTTTGCAGGCCCTCCAGCGTGGCCTTCGTGCTGGGTCTGATGCGACATGATATTTGCTCCCACCCCGTGGTCGCTTCGGGCTCACCACGCGCATTGATGGCTGCTGGGGGTCGCCCGGCCCGCTTCGCACGAGCCTTCTTCTTCGTGGGCTTCATCGCGCTCCCCCTTGTGGTTTTGTAGTCTTGTAGTCCCATGAGCAAATACTATCACAAAATAGTTGCTATTCACAAGTTCAGTGTGCATACTTGGCTTAGCCCAGTCGGGCAGAAAGAGGGAAAAGGTATGAATCAGATCGAACGCGCAGCGGATCAGTTGCGGGAATCGGCCGCGCGGTTGGAGCGTGAGGCGGATTTGCTTGACTCGCTCGGGGAGACGCGGGCTGGTGCACCCCACAATAACGCGATTCGCGGGCTGCTGGCGCAGGCCGGGCAGATTGACGCCATAACCTATCTGGTGGAAGGCGGCGAACCATTGAAGGCGGCGGTATCTGAAGTGATGGGGGTTGCCTGACATGGCTGTCTACAGGCCCAAACGCAAAGGGGACTCCTCGAAGTTCTACGTCTGCGAGTTCGTGTATCAGGGCAAGCGGTTCCAGGAATCGACCGGCGCAACTAGCAAGACGGTCGCGAAGGAATACGAAAAGCGGCGCAAGGCTGAAATGGAGCGCGCGGCGGCGGGACTGCCCACCAAACAGAAGGCCGCACGCATCCGCACCGTGGCAGACGTGATTACGCCCTATTTGGAGGCGTACAGGCTGAGCCATCGCCCGAAGAGCGTCCTCTTCGCTGAGGGCCGACTCGCACAGGTTAAGAAGGCACTTGCCAATGTAGTGCTCTCGGACCTCACGGAAGAGCGCATCCGAGAGTACAGCCGCAAGCGCCAGGGCGATGGGGTTTCCGGGCGCACGATCAACATGGAGGTGGGCGAACTGAGCCGCGCAATCGGCCAGCCGTGGTCACTGCTCTGGCCGAAGGTGCGGAAGCTCGAAGAACGAAAGGACGTGGGCAAGGCACTGTCTCCCGATGAGCAGCGGCGGCTGTTGGATGGCCTGGAGATGAGCCAGTCTCCGGCATTGCGGACTCTGGTTCCGATGCTGCTACTGACTGGGATGCGGTCAGGCGAAGCGATCAGCCTTCGGTGGGAGCAGGTGGACCTGTTGGCCCGGACGATAACCGTAGGCCGTGCGAAGACCTCCAGCGGCACGGGGCGCGTTATCCCGATCAACGATGACCTTGCGCATATCCTGGCGAATCATCGGGCGTGGTTCGTTGCGCGCTTTGGTGAGCCTCTATCGGGGCACTGCCTGTTCCCCTGGGGCTCAGGAGAGCCGACCGACCCGACGCGCCACGCCGCCCAACTGAAGCGGTCCTGGGGCGAACTGCGCACGCGGGCGAGCGTTTCCTGCCGCCTGCACGATCTCCGGCATACCTTTGCCACCGGCATGGCGGAACGTGGAGTCTCCGAAGGCACGATGCTCGCGCTGATGGGCCACATGAGCCGGTCCATGTTGGAGCGGTACTCGCACATTCGGATGACTGCGAAGCGGGATGCAGTCGCGGGCATGACGCTCAGACCGAAAGGTGAGAATTCCGAGGTAGTCCCTGTGGAAGTCCCTGTACTTGGGGCACCGGTCACGTTGCAGTGAATCGTAAGCGGTTGATAAGAGTGGTGCGCCCGGAGGGACTCGAACCCCCGGCCTACTGATTCGAAGTCAGTCGCTCTATCCAGCTGAGCTACGGGCGCCTAGCGTGCTCAGTACACCTCATCGTATCACTGGATCACGGCGGCCACAGACTGAGATTATCGGTACTCGCACGGCCGCGGTACTGGATCGGCGGCGCGTCCAGGTCTCCTGCCGGCGGACAAGATCACGGCAATTTATGCCGGCATATACCGCCAGTACCAGGACGAAAATCCCAGCGTTTCCGCCGACATGACCTTTGCCGCTGGGAGCATCGAAAAAACTGAAACAAAACAACCTTAGAGCAACGTAATAGTATTGATCGCTGTATTGATCGCTACAAAACGCGATGCTATTCTTCCTGTAGCTCATGGGAGCGAACTGTCCAAGTTGACAGGTACACGAATGATTGAACTAGTCGCAACGATAACGATAACCGTGAGTTCGGTGCTGCTGTTCGGCTACTGGTTTCGCTATACCTGCCTGCTGATCCTGAGCGCGAAGACGACTCGGGACTTTGCCGGCGAAGTGGCCGCTGCCCATCAACTCAAATTTCTGGAGGTTCAGTCGCAGCTCCGCGCGAATGCCGTGGATCTGGGACCCCTTTGTGATGCCCTAGACCGCGATTACTTGGTCCTCGCCAGGTTGATGCAGCAGAGGGACGTTTCTTCCTCTGTTGAGAAGCGCATGTTGGCGATCAACTACAAACTGACCCGCGCGTGGTATCGCGTGAGCAGTCATGTCGCCGCCGCCGCCGCGCGGAAGGCTCTTGATGAAATGTCGATGATGGTGGCGCATTTCGCCAACGTCATGGGCGAACAAGCCGCCGGAGCAGCCGCGGCGTAAGCAGTTAGTCCAGGCGGGCCCGTTCCCGCTGCAACCCCATACTGAAGTTTTCTCCCAGATACACCCGGCGGACCTCCGGATCGTTTCCTAGCGATTCGGGGGAGCCGGACCGGAAAATCCTGCCATTGTTGATGATGTAGGCGCGGTCGGTCACCGCCAACGTCTCCCGCACATTGTGATCCGTCATCAGAATGCCGATACCGGAGTTCTTCAGATCGAAGATCACCTTTTGCAGCTCCAGTACCTGAATGGGGTCGATACCGGAAAAGGGTTCATCGAGCAGCAGGAAACTGGGCTCGATCACCAGGCTGCGCGCGATTTCCACGCGCCGCCGCTCGCCGCCGGAAAGCACGTAGCCTTTGCTCTTGCGGACCTGCTCCAGCCCCATCTGCGCGATCAGCCGGTCCATGCGGTCCAGCCGCTCCCGCCGGTTGAGCCGCAGCGTCTGCAGGATGGCCATCAGGTTGTCTTCGACTGACAGTTTGCGGAACACCGAGGCTTCCTGCGGCAGATAGCTGATGCCTTTGCGCGCGCGCTGATACATGGCGAGCGATGTCAGGTCGTCCTCATCCAGCATGACGCGGCCGGAGTCCGGCGTAATCAGGCCCACGATCATGTAGAACGACGTGGTCTTGCCCGCGCCGTTCGGGCCGAGGAGCCCGACCACTTCCCCCTGCTTCACGCGCACCGACACGTTGTCCACGACCTTGCGCCCCCGGTAGGCTTTGGTCAGGTCCGCTGTTTGAAGTGTGCGCACAGTTATTTCTTGCGGAGCCGGCTATTTCTTACGCAGTAGGCTATCGACGGGCTTACTTTCGATGCCGTTCACCAGCAGCCTATCATTGTTGGCCCACCAGGTCAATTGTTTGCCGCGCGTCTGGCCCTTGAGACTGTCGACCAGGAGAGGGTCGCCCTCTTCCAGGATCACTTTCTGATCGTTAGCGTAGTATTCGGCGTGGTCGGACGTGCCCGTGCGCGTGCGCTTGTCGGCGGTGCTGACGATCTTCACCGCGCCATCGGCAAACGCTTTGTCCAATGACGAATCCGCTTCGCCATCGTTCATGTAAGCGCGCAGTTCCTTGCCGGTCACCGTGAGGCCCGGCCGCACCATGGTGGTGCCGCCCTGATAATGCGCCAGGCGCGTTTCCCCGGTATAAAAAAGATCTGGCGCGCGAACCACCGTGAAAATCGGCGGAGCCGTCCTGACGATGGGAGCCGTGCTGGCCACCTTGGTCTTGGGCCTATCGGCAAACTGGCTAACGACCTTGCCGTGTGCCGCAAAAGCCTGCCGCGCGCGGTCGATATCGATGCGTTCCGCTTCCACGCGATTGGCGCCCTGCCAGACCATCGCGCTCCCTTCATAATGCAACTGTTGATTGTGCCCGGCGGACGTCATGTGTAGCGCCCGGCCCTGCATCACTTCGGCGCTGGAAAGCATGGCTGTCGACGGACCTTTTTGATCCGGCATGCGGATTGTCGCCACGTGACCGTCGGCCACAAAATCCCCTGATTTCTGATCCATCACCAGTTTGTCGGCTGAGGCCGATCCGGTGGGATCCCAGACCCGCGCCGCGCCATCCAGCGTGATCACGTCTTTCGCGGGTTCCAGCGTCGCCAGGTTCGCCGTCGCCTGGCGCGAGCCCTCCTGATAGTGGAAGTCATATCTCTGGCCCAGCACCGTCATCTCGCCGGTCTTCGGATCGAAGAATGCCCCCAGGTCCTTGCTTCGCGTGAGAATCGGAGGCGCGCCCGGCTGGTCCGGGTGTTCCGTCCGCGTGGAGGCGTTGGCCGCGTAAAACGTTTCCAGCCGGTTGTCGGGCGCGTACGCAAACAAGATGCGCTCGCCCTTCATGAAACGCTTGGGTTGCCGTGGGTGGTTGGGAAGAAAATCGATTGTGCCGGCGCCTTCGGTATGGATCTTTTCGATGTCGCGTCCGCCGGAACGCATGGTGAGATGAATGACCTCGCTGCGCAAAATCTTTGTCTCGGGAAGCGGCGCCTCCCCGCCGTTCGCCAGCGGCCGCGATTCAGCCACGCCCTTGCCCGTCGCCACCGCGTGTTTCAGAGTGCTCTCCTTGGCGGCCGGGTCGAAATCCATCAGGATCGTATCGCCGGTAACCGTAGTGCGCACGGTGTTGGCCGTGGAGACGAGTTTCCCGTCCCGCTCGCCCTTGATGTTGTTCACGATCATGTCATCGCCGAACGAGATCAACAGGTGTTCGGCGGCGAACTCCACTTTGCGGCCCGCGTCGTCCTGCACTCCGCGCGCGGCCTGGGTATCGGCCTGGCGGATCACTCCTTTATCGAGCGATACCACCGACGTTCCACCCTCCATGCGCAGCGTGTCGCGGGTCAGTTTCGACCACGGCAGCAACGTGACCTTGGATTCCGCTTCGCGGTAGTACGCTTCGCCCGCCTCGATGCGCATGGCCTTACCGCGGGGCGTCTTGCCGCGCCAGTGGATCAGGACCTTGCTGCGCAGGTGCAATTCGCGGGTGTTGGGGTCATAGTCCACGCCCTCGGCCGTCCCGTTGCCGCGATCAAATTCGAAGTTGGCTCTGCGCTCGGTGGATGCCTTGCCGGTATCGCTCTCGAAACGCACGCCGGAGCTGTGAATCTTAACCAGACGGCCCTCGGCGTCTTGGTCTTCCGACTTACCCATGGTGATCTCCACGTCACCATCGGAAAACAGGGTTTTCGCGGCGATATCGAACTGGGCTTTGTCGCTCTTGACCAGATCGAACTGGCCGCCTTGCTTGTGAAACAGTTGCAGTTCGACACCGTCCAGTTCCATGACGGAAGGGGCTTTAATCTGACGGAACTTCTTGGCGCGAACCGTGACCCGCGGGCGATCCCCGTCACTTTGCGTGTAGACCCAGTCGCTGGCGCGTCCGTCCACGCCCGTTTCCAGGGGCGGCGGAGGCGCGGGAGCGTTTTGGGCCAATGTCTGCTTGCGCTTCACGTACGTCTGCGCGACAAACGCCACGATCGCGAGAATGGCGGCCAAGATCAACCACCGGCTAAAACGCATACTTGGAACCCAAGGCTAAATTTCAGGATATCACCCGTACTTCAGACCCCCCGCTCAAGAGACGCTAAAGAGACGCGACAAGCATTTTCAATAACGCGATGCGGTCCTCCATCCGGTGGATCAGGATGCTTTCATTCGCGGCATGGGCGCCTTCGCCCACCGCGCCCAGGCCGTCGAGCGTGGGCACGCCCAACGCGCCCGTAAAGTTGCCGTCGGAGCCGCCGCCCGCCGCCGCTTCGGGCAATTCCACTCCCAGTTCCGCGGCCAGCGCCTTGGCCTTCCGGTACAGTGCGCGCACTCCAGCCGAGCGCTCCAGCGGCGGCCGGTTCATCCCGCCCGTGACCTCGACCGAGCAGCGCTTGTCGAACGGCTTGAGAGAGGCGAACTGCCGCTCCAGGTACCTTGCGTCTCTGGCTTTGGGAAAGCGGACATCGATTTTGGTCATGCACTTGGCTGCGACCACGTTGCCGCGCGTACCGCCGTGGATAACACCCGGACTGACGGTGATGCCTCGATCCAGGCGCGTGAAAGCCGCGATGCGCTCGATCTGCCGCGCCATTTCGACGATGGCGCTCGCACCGCTGGTGAAATCGAGTCCGGCGTGCGCGGCGCGTCCCTTGACGTTCACCGTGTAGTCGCCCACACCCTTGCGCGATGTCTTCACGCTGCCTTCCAGTCCCTGGCTTGGTTCGAGCACCAGAACCGCGTTGCTGGCGCGCGCGGTCTTTTCGGTGAGCGTCCGCGAAGACGGGCTGCCGATTTCCTCGTCGGAGTTGACTTGCAGGACCACCTTCCGCGCGATGGGGAGGTCGCGCTCGCGCAGCTCGCGCATGGCAAAGATGAAGAGGGCTAAGCCGGCCTTCATGTCGAATACGCCGGGCCCCCAAAGCCGTCCCTGCGCTTGCCGGAACGGCATCGTGCGCAAAGTCCCCAGCGGCCAAACCGTGTCGGAATGTCCCAATGCCATGATTTGTCCTGAGGCGATCTGGCCGGATTTCTTCGCCCCCGGCAACATGAACTCGCACATCACGTGTTTCCCGTAGCCCTTGCCGCCCGGGAATGTTTTCACGCGCGCGATGTCTTTCACGCTCTCCGCGAACAGGTCCACAAAGCGGTTCACCGCCGCCGGATCATCGCTGGGCGATTCGCATTCGACGAATTGGCGGATCAGTGCAATCACATCGGTGATCACTTCTTTTTGCTGGGAAATCATCGTAAGTTTTTGCCCTGTTCGGGGATGAGCCTAGGATACCGCCTGCTATAATGACAAATTCCCATGCCTGTACCCGTTCCAGTACCCGGTCCGGTGCCCGCTCCAGTAATGGATATCGACGCCATTCGCGACATTCTGCCGCACCGCTACCCGTTCCTCCTGGTCGATCGCATCGAAGAACTGGAAGCGGAGCGTATCGTCGGCATCAAGAATGTCACCGCCAATGAGCCGTTCTTCGTTGGCCACTTTCCCGAGTTTCCCGTGATGCCCGGGGTGCTCATCGTCGAAGCCATGGCCCAGGTAGCGGGCGTGCTGGTGCTGAAGCAGATCGAAGACCGCAAGAGCAAACTGGTTCTGCTCGCCGGCGTCGACGGCGCGAAGTTCCGCAAGCCCGTGCGGCCCGGCGATCAGTTGCGCATGGAAATGAAAGTGCTTCGCCAAAGGGCGACCATGGTGAAAGTTTCCGGTACGGCGACCGTAAACGGCGTGACAGTGGCCGAAGCGGAAATTCTGTGCGTGCTCACCGACCGCCACTAAACATCCGCGATGCCGATTCACCCGACTGCTCTCGTCGATCCCTCCGCTTCCATCGCGGATTCCGCTGAAATCGGCCCCTACAACATCATTGGCGCGGATGTCCGGATTGGCGCGCGGACGCTGGTGAAATCGCATGTGGTGATGGAAGGTCCGCTTGAAATCGGCGAGGACAACGTTTTCTTCCCGTACTCCACCGTGGGCGTCGCGCCGCAGGACCTCAAGTATCACGGCGAGCGTTCCGCAACCCGCATCGGCAATCGCAACCGGATCCGCGAATTCGTCACCATTCACCGCGGCACCGAAGGCGGCGGCATGCTGACATCCATCGGCGACGACAATCTGCTGATGGTGCAGGTGCACGTGGCTCATGATGTGGCGATCGGCGATCATACCGTGCTGTCGCACGCGGCCACGGTGGGCGGACACGTCACGATTCAGGATTGGGCCGTGGTCGGCGCCGGCAGCGCGATTCACCAGTTCTGCCGCATCGGCCGCCACGCCATGATCGGCGGCTACAGCGTGATCACGCAGGACGTGCTGCCGTTCTCAACCACGTCGGCCAAGCGCGAAGTGAAAGTGTACGGCGAAAACAAAACCGGACTGGAGCGCCGCGGTTTCTCATCCGAGACGATTGAGGCCCTGCACAAGGCGTTCCGCCTGCTGTCGCGTTCCAAGCTGAATACGTCGCAGGCGGTCGAAAAGATTCAGACCGAGACGGGAGCCGTTCCCGAAGTCGGTGAACTGCTCGAGTTCATCGCGGCGTCGAGCCGCGGGTTTATAAAATGATGATTCATCAAGTAGCATGGGCACCGTAGCGCATCCCTATGGACTGATCGCCGGCAACGGCCGCTTCCCTGTTCTTGCGCTCGAAGCCGCCAAGCGAGCCGGACTCGAAGTGGTCGCCATCGGCATTCAGGAAGAAGCGTCGCAAGAGATCGAGACGCTTGCCGCCCGCTGCCATTGGATCTCGCTCGGCGCGCTGAGCAAGTTGATCGATATCTGCCACCGCGAATCCATCCAGCAGATCATGATGTGCGGGCAGGTGAAGCACGCCAAGCTGTTTTCTTCGATCGTGCCCGACTGGCGGTTGGTCAAGCTGCTCGCGTCGATCGACACCCGCGACACCGACGGCTTGATCGGCGCCGTGCGCAAGGTGCTCGCCGATGAGGGTATCGAACTGGTGGATTCGACGCTCCTGTTGAAAGACCTGCTAGCACCCGCCGGCGTTCTCACGCGCCGCAAGCCATCGGAAGAAGAACAGCGCGACATCGACTACGGCCGCCGCATTGCCGCCGGACTCTCGCAACACGACGTCGGCCAGAGCGTGGCTATCGCCGAGCGGGCCTGCGTGGCGGTGGAGGCCATGGAAGGCACCGACGCCATGCTGCGCCGCGCGGCATCGCTGGTGGAAGGCAAGCCTCTGCGGCTGGTCAAAGGCTCCCGCCGCCGCAAGCACATGCTGTACGACGTGCCGGTGATCGGCCCGCAAACGATCGCTGTGATGCGCGAAACCTGCACCACGGCCCTGGCCATCGACGCCGGGCGCACGCTATTGATCGATCGCGCTGAACTCCTGCGCCAAGCCGACGCCGCCAGCATCGCGATGGTGGCCACCGAAGTGACTGAGCCCTAATCCACAATAGGAGCATGGCGCTCAAAGTCACCACTTCCTGCCTCGAAGATTCGCTCTCTCTGTTCGGCTTCTACAAGAAGATGACGGAGAAGGCTATCGAACAGCTTTCGGATGAGGAACTGTTCGCCACGCTCGACGAAGAGATGAACTCCATCGCGGTGATCGTCAAACACATGGCGGGCAACATGCGGTCGCGTTGGACGGATTTTCTAATTAGCGACGGCGAGAAGCCGGCCCGCAACCGCGATCAGGAATTCGAAGCCCCGCCGGCTACCCGGGAGGCGCTGCTCAAACTCTGGGAGGAGGGTTGGGCGTGTCTATTTTCGGCGCTAGAGCCGCTCTCGGACGCGGATCTAAGTTGCACCATCACTATCCGCGGCGAGCCGCACTCGGTCGTGCAGGCGATCCATCGCCAGTTGGCCCACTACCCCTACCACTGCGGGCAGATTGTGTTCCTGGCGAAACACTTCCGGGGCCGGGAATGGAAATCGCTGAGCATCCCGCGCGGGAAGTCCACGACCTATAACGAGCGCGTCGCCAAAGGCGAAGCGAGCCAGCGCTAAGCCCTGCGCCGCAACGCGGCGGGCTACTTCTTGTCGTGCCGTTGCTTGGCGATGCGGTGGCTTTGCCGGTCTTGCCGGACTTCGTTTCTGGCCTTCTCGCGCTTGGTGTAGCCGCCGCCGTCCACTTTGTCTCTCTCGAGTTTCTTGTCCAGCGCGTCGTTCTGCTTCTGCAGGCGGGCCGCTTCCTTGTCGTTCAGCGAACCATCCGCCTTGCCGTCATTGATCCGCTTCTGCTGATTATCCGAACGCTTGTCCGAACGCGTCTGCGCGAAGCCCGTTTGCATCATGCCCGCGCCCGCCAGCAGCGCGCTCAGTGTGAATCCCAGAATTCTCCGCGTCATTAACTTCCTCCTTTGGCTATCTTACGCCATACAACTCAGACGAGGGCGGGCCGGCAAAGGTTTACTCGGGGTACAGTCAGAGCCCGTGGCCCGCGCTAGAATGGGAGCCATGAAAGTCAGCGTTGTAATCGAGAAGGATGAGAATGGGTACTACGCTTACAGTCCTGAGTTGGAGGGCTGCCAGTCCCAGGGCGCGACCTTCGAAGAAGCTCTTGCGAACGTACGCGAGGCTGTGGAACTATATCTCGAAACGCTGACACCGGAAGAGGCTCGGGAACGCTTGAGCACCGAGGTCGTGACCACATCATTTGAGGTAAAGGTTGCCTAGACTTCCCCGGATGACCGCGCCCGAGTTAGAGGCGCGGCTCCTGCAAGCGGGATTCACGCTTCTGGGATCGAAGGGCAGCCATAGGATTTACCAGCGCGGAGCAGATCGAGTTGTGGTCCCGTTCCACGCCGGGCAGATCCTTCACCCAAAGATCGTCAAACAAGCGCTCCGTATACTGGAGGCTTTCAACGCGCATTAAGGAACAGGATCGTGGATCACCCGACGATAAACTGGAGGTTTTCATCGTTCGCCACTAGATCCGAAAACCCGCCGGTCGCTTCGAAAAACGTACCTTGAATACCAGCTTCACGGATGCGTCGATTTGTATCGGCAGCGTCGTTGGAGTTGCCGCAAACGGAAAGGATTCTGACAGGTTTGGTCAGGCCATCCTTCAGGAGGCTCAGAAAGTGCTTCTCTGCGCCGCGCCATCCGATTACTAGAATTCTCTCAACATTCGGGATCATCTGCTTGAGGCGTTCCAAATGCGGTTGCGGGCATACGAACTCAGACTTTGACACGACTGGGAGCGCCAGGGCAGGAGTCTCATAAAGTCGCACGCCTATTCTCTCTGGCGGCGGTTGGCCCAGTCTTTCTGCAGGACCGATGGGCCGCAGGGACTCGGCGTGTAAGATCAAATCCCTCGGCTGAAGATCTCGATGTACCACTCCTCCCACGCTCACCCATTGCACCCAATCGATGGAACCGTGCAGTTTAAGCAACGGAAACTCGGAATCAATATAGTTAAATATAGTTAGACATGAAGCCGGTTGGGATACCGAGATCCTCGAGCGCCCGCTCGATCAATCTGTCGTAGTTGAACGTTACAAGGATCGACTTCGTGCGCCGTCTGATTTCATCCAGAAGTGTTGCGTAGCGCACCCGGTTCTTTGGACACAACATTGTTCACGCTGCTATCGCCTGGAAGTGCTCGCGCCGGGCCTGGGCCGGTGAGCGGTAACCCAGCTTTGCCATCAACCATTGCTGGTTGTACTTTCTGATGAAATCGCCCACCGCTGATCG